>NZ_CFHJLR010000012.1:0-121063 GCF_984348125.1 Thalassolituus sp. | reverse complement strand
GCTAGGCGCCCCCGTATCGAATCCGGCCCCCGCAACCAACAATTAAGCCAGCCAGCGAGCTGGTTTTTTTGTGCCTCAAATATACTGTGGATGCCGACCTTGCGGTCGTCGAGCTAGGCGCCCCCGTATCGAATCCGGCCCCCGCAACCAACAATTAAGCCAGCCAGTGAGCTGGTTTTTTTGTGCCCGAAATTTAGTGTGGGTGCCGCTTCCGCAATTGTTTCTTCTCCCTGACACCCGTGATATTACGCGTTACCATGGTTTGCCTTAGTGTTGATTGGCGGTTCTTTCATGGCAAAACGTATCTTTATTACCGGTGGTGCCCGTCGTTTAGGTAAAACGTTAACCGAGCATTTTCTGAGCGAAGGCTGGGCGGTTGTTGCGCATTTTAATACCCGTAGCGAGCTTGAAGAGCATCCTGGGCTGACACTTCTGCGAGCTGACTTATCCAACCCTGACGACATTGCGCGTCTGTGCCAGGAGCTTCCAGGGCATGGGCCATTCGACGCTGTGGTTCACAATGCTTCCTGTTTTGTCCCGGATAGTGCGGCCTCAGATCTCGCAAGCCACGTTGCGCAGCATCAGAATGTCCATGTCACCGCCCCCGTAATGATCACGGAGGCCATCGCTGAAAGTTGGGCTGACAGCGCCTGCATGATAAGTATCAGTGATATTTACGCAGAAATACCGAATCAACGTTTTTCTGTTTATTGCGCTGCAAAAGCGGGCTTACAGAACTGGTCGCTGAGCATGGCTCAGCGCCTTGCGGGGCGTGTGCGTGTGAATGTGATTCAGCCGGGACCGGTACAGTTTCTGCCAGAGCACGACGAAGCATACCGACAGCGGGTGCTGTCGCAGTCTTTGATCGGTGAAGAGCTGGGCTATGGTGCGATCGTTGACGCCTGCGACTATCTGATTAAAGCGCAGGCGGTGACTGGGTCAGTTACCCGCGTTGATGGTGGCCGCTTCGTTGCTAACCGTTACGATCAGACGTTTTCTGCCTGATTCCAGGTCTCATAGACTTCACGGTAATAACTTTCTTCTGGTGGTGTCTGCTTCAGAGCAGTAGCACCGCTGTCTGCTTCCTGCAGAATATCGATATCTATGGTGCGGTCACGTGTCTTTCGTGCCGGTGACTTCGGTTCCCGGCCCAGCTGCTCCTCAATCCGTTGCAGGCGCTGTTTCAGCATGGGGGCTGGCAGGTTGCACTCGAGAATAATGAGCTGGTTGCCAAAGGCGTGCGAGAAGGTTTCCCCAACTGGCTCGGTAAAGACTGCAGGTGACTGTTCGACGATGTCGCCAACGCTGTGAAGAGCTTCGACTGCCTTAGAGAGATGCTCTCTGGGTTCAATATTACTGCCAAGCCCCAACAGAAAATATGCCATACAGTTCACGAGTCCTAATAAAAATGTCGTAGTTGTAGCGTCAGCTACTTTTACTGCGCGTACAAACGCGCTATCAATATGGCAAACATAATAACAACATGGAAGGGCATAGATATGTCTGGCTGGATGCCATATTTCATCGCGGTGTTGCTGATACTTGGCGGCATGCTTCCTGTCTGGGCCGCTACGCAGCGAGATGAGATGCCACCTCAGTTGATGCTGGCGAAGCGTTTTCAGGGCGCAGAGGCGCTGCCTTTATATGGTGTGAGTGAGAAGTACGATGGCGTCCGTGCATTCTGGGATGGCATCTCGCTCGTTACTCGCAGTGGACGGGTGATTGACGCTCCTGATTGGTTTCTGGCGCAACTGCCTGACGAACCGCTGGACGGGGAGTTATGGCTGGGGTACGGCCGTTTTTCGGAAGTCAGTGGCCTCATCCGTCGCAACGACAGTGACAGTAGTGAGCTTTGGCAGGACGTCCAGTACAGAGTATTCGATCTGCCAGAAGTCGCGGGTACATTCGATGAGCGCTATCAGGCGCTTCTTGAACTGATTGGTGATCCCTCAGACATCGCGGCCAATGACAATCTTCAGCCGGTTGAGCAATTGCGGATTTCTTCTGAGAAAGAGCTGGATGCTCTTTTACAAGAGGTCCTTCAGCGAGGTGGAGAAGGATTGATGCTTCACCGTTGGGATAGTTTTTATTTTGCCGGGCGTAGCAGTGACCTGTTAAAAGTGACTCCGCTTGAGGATGCCGAGGCGATAGTGACAGGATATGAGCCTGGCCAGGGACGCCTGAAAGGCATGATGGGCGCACTCAGAGTACGCCTGCAGAACGGGCGTGAAATGTTGCTGGGAAGCGGTTTTTCAGATGCGGAGCGGCAGGCGCCTCCGGCTTTGGGGGCGCGCGTACGTTTTACTTTTCGGGGGCTGACTGCTGATGGGTTACCTCGGTTTGCGAGCTTTGATCGGGTGCGTCCGCCCGAGTAAACTAACCGCTTTCTTTCATTTCGGAGATTCTGATGTCGAGCCAGGCGCCGCAAATTCGAGTCCGGCAAACAGATACTGAACAGACTCTTCCTGACCTCCACCCCGTGTTATCCCGCGTTTACCAGAGTCGCGGTATCGCAACTCCTGATGATCTGAATCTACAGTTAGCAGGCCTTGTTCCTTACCATGAAATGCTGGGTATTGATGGGGCGGTTTCTGCTCTTATGCCCGTTGTTACTCAAGGGAAGCGCCTGCTGGTAGTGGGCGATTTTGATGCGGACGGAGCAACCAGTACGGCGGTGGCCCTGAGGGCACTCAGAATGATGGGTGCTCCGAATTTAGATTATCTCGTGCCTAACCGGTTTGATTTTGGTTATGGCCTGTCTCCCGAGCTGGTTGAGGTTGCAATCGAGCGCCGCCCGGATCTGATCATGACCGTAGACAACGGCATTGCATCGGTCAGTGGTGTCGCTGCGGCTAACGCGGCGGGTATCCCTGTGGTTGTGACAGATCACCACTTGCCCGGAGATGAGCTGCCTGAGGCATTAGCGATCGTGAATCCTAACCAGAAGGGGTGTGCTTTCCCTTCGAAGGCTGCATGTGGTTGTACCGTTGTCTTCTATCTGATGCTCGCTTTGCGAGCGTGTTTATCTGAGGAAGGTTGGTTTGATCGTTCAGGAGCAGGCCAACCCCCGAACCTGGCGTCGTTGATTGACCTCGTTGCTCTTGCGACGGTAGCCGACGTAGTTCCTCTGGATAAAAATAACCGCATTCTGGTCGAGCAGGGGCTGCGACGTATACGCGCCGGAAAGTGCCAGCCAGGCATCCTTGCTCTGCTACAGACCGCAAAGCGGGACCATAGACAGCTGGTCTCTAGTGATCTTGGTTTTGCTGTTGGCCCGAGAATTAATGCAGCCGGGCGGCTTGATGATATGTCATTAGGCATTGAATGCCTGCTGACGGACGATTTTAACCGGGCAATGGACATTGCGACTGAGCTGGACGCTTTTAACCGGGATCGTCGACAGATTGAGCAAGCAATGCAGGGAGAAGCACTCGCCTTACTCGAGCGGATGGATGCCAATCCGGCTGACGGTTACGGTGTTTGTCTGTATCACCCTGAGTGGCATCAGGGCGTAATCGGGATTCTGGCGTCGAGAATTAAGGAGCGACTGCATCGCCCTGTGATTGCGTTTGCTCGTGGAGAAGCGGGTGAGATAAAGGGCTCAGCCCGCTCCATCACCGGTTTACATATCCGTGATGCGCTCGATCGGGTGGACCGGATGGCTCCGGGGATCATCGTAAAGTTTGGTGGGCATGCCATGGCCGCTGGACTGACGCTGGCTGAAGGTACCTTTGAACGCTTCTCTGCGCTGTTTGATGACGTGTGCAAAGCGATGCTCAGCGAGGACGCTTTGCAGCAAATACTGGAAACGGACGGCTCGCTTGCATCTGCAGATTTCAATATGGCACTCGCGGAAGCACTGCGTCTGGGAGGGCCGTGGGGACAAGCATTTCCTGAGCCTCAGTTTTCCGGAACTTTCCGTCTTGTTCAGCAGCGTCTTGTAGGTGGTAATCATCTGAAGCTTGTGCTCCAGCCTGAGGGAACCGATCAGGCGATTGATGCTATCTGGTTTGGAATAGACCCTTCTGTGTGGCCGGATCACTCGCGCGAAAAGGTGACCTGTGTTTATCAGCTCGACATTAATGAATTTCGTGGCGAGCGGAATCTACAATTACGGGTTGTTCACATGGAATGATTCATTAACGCCTTCAGGGAGGAAGGTATGAAGTTACCAATCATAGTGTTAGTTTTTCTTGCACTGCCGACCAGTGCTGAAATATATCAATGGCGCGACCAACATGGGCAATTGCACTTTTCAGATCGCGCTCCAGAGAACGCAGCTCACGTAAAAAAGGATTTAATACCAGTCAGTACCTACACGCCCGTGATTCCTGATATCAAAGATGAATCTGCAGCCCGGAAGGCTCGCAATCAGTCGAGACTGGAGAGTAAGAAGAGCCAGCGCCTGGCGGATGAGAAAGCCAGACTTCTGCAGGCAGATCGACAAAAGAAATGTCGGAAAGCTCGTCAGGATTACCGCTCAGGCGAAGGCCGCTACCGGTCTCAGCCCGGCCTCGATGACCTCAAGAAAGCCCGACGTCGGATTGATGCCATAAATGACCGTATTAAGTCTTTCTGCTACTGAAATTTAACGGCCGGATGCCTTGACTGTAACTGCATGTGTCGTGTGACAGTGAAAAGATGTTACGGTTTTCCGGCAAAGCTTTGTTTTGCCTGACTTTTCTTACGTTTTACTTCCGGGCTCTCTTATCTGCCTTTCTGATTGCTAATCTCAGAGTGACTGTGTGTTTTACTGAGGTTGTGGTGATGAAGTCTGCCCTGCTGATTCTCGCAGCGATTCTGATCAGCGGGGGTCTGTATTTTCTTATGACCCCCGCTAACCACATGCATATTCTACTGGTCGGAAATTCGACAGGGACGATGGCTACCCGGGATCAGGAGATGCTGTCACTAATTGAAGCCAGATTTCGCGCTAACGAATCGGACTTAGGAATAGCCTTCACATTTTCCTATCTTGATGCCAGCGTACCCACAGATCAGCTCGCGTCTGAATTTAAGCGTATTACTGATGAAGCCAGCCCCGACCTGGTGATTGGTTGTGGAGACTCATTCTGCCTCCGCCAGGTCTTACCTGTGGTCGAGTCGGGCAATCTCACATTTCTGTATCCCGGAGCGTCCGAAGGCCTGTTTGACAGCGCGTCTTTAGTGCATCTGGGTCCGGTACCTAATCAGTTTCTTTTTCCATCCCTGAGCTGGGTTCGGCAGCACCTCGGGGATACCGTTATGTATCTCGGTGGGGAAGATATCCGCTCAAGGATGTTAGGGCGCATGCTACGTCAGCACCTGTTGCCTGTTTCTGGAATTGATATGGTGACAGAGGAGTATCTTGGCACTTACGAGCAGATGCCATCGATATTAGAAAAAATCAGAGACTATCAGCCTGATGTTCTCTTATTTGATGCCTGTGACTGGCTGAATCATCCGGATTTCGCGAGCGTACTTACTAAGGCCAATATCCGTATATTTTCGCTCTGTACAGATACCCGCCAGCCTGTCGCTAATAATTACTATTTCGTAAGCCATTACTTTGATCATCCGCATAATCAGGCAAATGTAGAGTTTAAGAGCTTTATCGCTGAACGTGAAAACCGACCGGATGCGCTGAACGCAATGGCTGTTGGTGCAGCAGATCTGGTGATCTCGCTACTACGAGAAAGAAGCATGACCGCGGCAGAGATCAGTTACGCGCTGCGTGGCCGAAACCTTCTGAGCGCGGCCGGCTCACTCGCTGTTGACGTGAACGAAGAAGGTACATGGCACACTCTTTTTATCGGTCAAAGTAACCGTGGTGAGGCAAGGCTGCTATGGATGTCGGACGCTAAACTTCGCCCCGAAATGTTTCCCGGAAGTGAAGGGCCATCCGACTGGCTTCATCACGTTACTATTTACTGGAGAAATAATCGCGGACGCTACCGGACAGGGAGCATTGGGGGTAAAGCATGGCTGTAACCCCAAAAAAATTCTCTGTAAAGAATCTGGTCGATTCTGCGAAAAATTACGAATTCCCAAGTATGCGTGGCCGGTTGCTTACCTGGATGATGATAACGGCATTGATTCCCGCTATTTTCCTTGTACTGATCGGCCTTACCTATGCTGAAAAGCAACTGGAAAAACGTGCTCTCGCTGATCTGAGTGCGGCATCGAAGCGACTGCATCACGACATCAGTCTGGTTGTTAATTCTCCACTGGAAACCGTCAGAGTCTTTTCGCGATCACCCTACCTGCATCAGGCATTGAAGGATTTCTCATCCGTGTTTGATAAGGATGAACTGTATTCCACGGACTATCAGGATATGCAGGATAAATACTGGGCCTATTTTTCTCTATATGCTGAGAAAAACCGTTTACGTGATTTGCTGATACTTAACCATCAGGGCGAGGTCGTGTTTTCAGCGGTACAAAGCGACGCGTACGGTGCTGACATTAAACACGTAGACTACACAGGAACCGGTATACAGGCAGCCTACAAGAAAGCGCTCTGGAAGATGGACTCCGCCATTGCCTTTTCTTCATCTGAAGCGGACGAGAATACCTTCGCTTTTCTTGCAGCTCCCGTCGTTGGGGATCGATTATTAGGCGTCATTATATTGATACCTGAGCCAGCTGAATTAGAGCGGCTTCTCTCTATACACAGCCACAGCGGGCAACTTGTTAATCTCTATTCCGAAAAAAAATCCGTAGGCTACCGCTCATTGTTTAAGGGAGATGTCATAGACCGAACTTCAGGTCTCGGCAAGCGATTATCGGGTGCCATGTTGGGGACGGACTTCAGCGGCGAACTGGATTTCTGGGAAGGCGACTGGTTGGTCAGTATACGTTCGGTTCCGGTACTGCAGTCGGTTCTTGTGCAGCGCCGTGATAAAGATGTCGTATTAGAGTCAGTCAGAGAATTAAGGTACGGAGGGTGGGGCATTACTCTGGTTGTATTGCTTCTTACCTTCGTATTGTCACGGCGCTTGTCTCATAACCTTGCTGCTCCGGTGTTTACCCTGACTCAGAGTATCGAACGTATATCGGAGGGCGATCGTGAAGTCTCTGTTGATGTGAACAGAAAAGATGAACTGGGTAAACTGGCCCAGCAGTTCAATGAAATGGCGGTCTCTCTGAGAGATACGCAAGCGCAGCTGGTGCAGACTGAGAAGATGGCCTCAATCGGGCATCTGGCGGCTGGTGTTGCACACGAAATTAATAATCCCATGAGTGTTGTCACCGCCAACATGACAACTATGAAAGAGTACGCTGCGACTTACGTAAAGCTAGCCGATCTCTTCTCCCGTTATCTCGAATCAGCGAGTGAGGACGCCTCTGAACGACAGGGTATTCTTGATGAACTGCAGTCGTTTGAGAAAGAAGAGGATATTGGCTTTGTTCATCAGGATATGAAAGCGCTGCTTCAGGATTCCCAGCTTGGCTTGTCACGGGTCCAGCATATTGTCAGCAGCCTGAAACTTTTTTCTGAGCTGGATAAATCGGAAGAGGAAGACATTGACCTGAAAGAAACTCTGGAGCAGGTAGTCAGTGATGTGGCGCCATCACAAACGCGTCAGGTAGAGATTACTTACGATATTGAACTGGACAGCAAAGTCCGGGTCAAACCCGAGCAGATGCGGAGAGTGTTCTCCGCAGTAATAGATAATGCCATCAGGGCGTGTGTCGATAAGGGCAGCCTGCGAATTAAAGCCTGTCGTCAGGACTCAGTGCTGATTATTGATTTTCAGGACACTGGATGTGGCATGGCACCGGATCAGGTGAGTCAGGTGCTGGATCCCTTCTACACAACACGTGAGGTTGGAGAAGGGATCGGTCTGGGACTGTCGGTCGCGCACTCTATCGTTGAAGCTCATGCCGGGACACTCAGTGTTGTCAGCAAAGAGGGTCGTGGTACCCGGGTTCGGATAGCCTTGCCTGAGCGCTGAGATCTGCGTCTGGATTTATCGCTCCTGCGCTTTTATAGTGGCTTGGTGGATACCCTGACTGGCGACCAACGGAGTGCAGACATGCTGTCGTTACTTGCAAGATTACTTAAAGCCCTCAATTCGGAGGCAGCTCCAGGACAGGTAGCTTTCGGCTTTGCGCTGGCTATGATCCCGGGGTTTACCCCGCTATTTTCCCTGATTAATCTCGTTGTATTACTCATCGCGTGCATTCTGAGAATTAACTTCAGTGCCTTTTTGCTCGGCATTGTTGTGTTCTCCGCCATCGGCTATTTCCTCGACCCTCTCTCAGCTGATGTAGGGGAGTACCTGTTAACTCTGCCATCGCTCACTGATACCTGGACACAGTTTTACCAGAACGACTGGATGAGGGTTTCTTCCTTTAATAACACGGTCGCGATGGGTGGGCTGGTTATTTCAGTTTTACTACTGGTTCCAGTGACTCTGATCAGCCGTATTCTTATCCTGCAATACCGTAAGCGTGTTCTGAACTGGGTTAATCGTTTGAAAATTGTTCAGGCGCTTAAAGCCACTAAATTCTGGTCTATCTACACCAAGTTTGCGGAGTACTCATGACTAAATGGATTCGCTGGTCAGGTCTGGCTGGTTTTCTTGCGGTAGTCGGGCTGATTGCCGCGCTATTTATTTTCCTGCTGCCTTTTCTGATCAAGTCAGGTATTGAATTTGCGGGCACCAAACTGGCGGGTGCCAAAGTCACTCTGGACGATGCCGATGTGACACTATCTCCGCTGGGTGTTCGCCTCGAAGGGCTGCAGGTGGCAGACGCACGTGCTCCTATGATGAACCTGATGGAGTTTGATGAAGCTGTCGCTGACCTTGAATTAGCGCCCCTCATTGTCGGTAAGGCGATCAGTAATGAGCTGTCTGTTTCTAACCTGAGGTTCCACACTGAGCGCGAAAGCAGTGGTGCAATAGAGGTCGCAGAGTCGGAATCAGAAGGTGATGAATCGCCTTCTCTGAAGGAAAAGGCCTCTGAGGCTCTTCCTTCTGTCGATGAGGTGTTGGCAAAAGAAACGTTAAGCACGCCTGATGCGGGCGAGGCTCTGAAAGCTGCCTGGAACGAAAATAGCCAACTGATCGATGACGCCTTCGATAAAGTGCCGGACGACAGCTCTATAGCTCAGTATGAAGAGCAGATTCAGGCGATAACGTCTGGACGTCTGGAGTCTATCGAGGATTTTCGCGAACGCAAGCGACAGCTTGATGAGCTGAAAGAGCAATTTAAACAGGACCGCGATGCGGTGAGGGATGCCAGAGACGTCGTTCGCTCTGCGAAAACAGAAGTGTCCGCTAAACTCACCGAGCTTCGTCAGGCCCCGTCTGAAGACCTTGCCTATCTCAAGGATAAGTATCAGCTGAGTGGTTCTGGCGTTTCTAATATTACAGGGTTGCTGTTTGGTGATGACGCCGCTAATTGGGCGCGTGAGGCTCTGTATTGGTATGAAAAAGTCAAACCTTACCTGGAGTCAGACGACGGTGCAGAGGCTGATAGCGAGAAAGATGAAAAAGCACCGCGTCTGGCTGGACGTTTCATACACTTTCCGAGTGACGATCCGTGGCCTGATTTCATGATCCGCACTGCGCGACTGACAGGCCCATTTGATGGTGGTCAGTTGGTCATTTCGGGCAGGGATATTACGCACCAGCAAACAGTGACGGGTCGACCGACCGTATTTACTGCGACGGGAGAAGGGTTGCAGAAAATTGGGGATCTGGATGGTCGCCTGGTGCTGAACCATACCGTGGGCAACGCAACAGATACGCTGACTCTTGCAATCAGCGACTGGAAAATGGCTTCTCTTAATCTTGGTGTTGCTGGTGCCAGACTGGACTCGTCTCGTGTTCAGCTGGATGCAACGGCAGAAGTGGTTCGGGGCGAGCTGGATGCTGATCTCGATGCGAACGTGACCCAGGCGAACTTTACGGGTGAAGGCCAGACCCTGTTTGCCCGTGAACTGAACGCGGCGCTTCAGGGAATTAATAACTTTACTGTGAATGCGGGTGTTACCGGCACCCTTAAGAACCCTGACATTGCTTTCGGTTCTGATCTGGATCGCCAGATAAACAGCGCGATCAGCAAGCGCATCCGGGCCAAGCAAGATGAGTTCGAGCAGAAGCTGAAAAATCGTCTTAATGAGAAGATGTCAGAATATGCAGGTGATTATGCTGAGGAATTACAGCAGTTAGCCGCGATGGAAGGTTCGCTTGATGATAAACTCAGTGCCTTAAAAGACCTCGCTTCGACTGAGCTTGAAGATTTTAAAGCACAGCAAGAGCGTGAAGCCCGCGAAAAACTCGAAGCTGAAAAAGCAGCTGCCGAAGAAAAAGCGCGGAAAGAGGCGGAAGCAAGGAAGCAGGAACTGAAAGATCAAGCGAAAGACAAACTAAAGAACCTATTCTGATGCAGACCCGATTACTAACACCTGAAGAATTTAAAGCCACACATTTTTCCCCTGCGCGGGTGGAAGACAGCACGCCCACCCCGGATTTCTGGATCTATGTTCAGGCGATACCGGCTGAGCACTTTGGCATATTTGATTGCCGTGAAGGGCAGGTGACCCATGTATATCGAATGGGTAACGAATTCGAACACGTCTTGATCAACAGCCAGTATCAGGGTGTGGCAATGGTCATCGTGGTCGACCTGGGCAGCAAATCTGTGCACGGACACTACCTGCTGGATGTAAACCCTCCAGGGACTCAGACCTCGGAAGAAAATACCTGATGATCCGGTAGTGTCAGCTCCGGCTAAGCAGACGAATAAGCCAACCAGTAACCGGACGAGGGCTGATCTGGCCTAAAAGGTATAACAGTGTGAACTGTAAGCTGACGGTGCGGTGGGTTAGTTTTCTCGACAGTTGTTTCAGTACCGCTTCGGCGACATCTTCGGCGGTCAGGTTGACCCCCAGAGCGTCGATAATGTGTGCTCCATGTTTCTGAGACGTCAGCATAGGCGTCTTGACGAATGGAGGCATTACGTCTCCGACATGAATACCATCCTTTCTCCACTCAAGGTTAAGAGCTTCGGTTAACCCTTGAACGGCAAACTTTGACGCTGAATACACAGCGAACTCCGGAATACCATAAGTGGCCGATGCCGAACTCATATTGATCACCTGACCTTCAGGTGCAGCTTTGAGGTAGGGATAGGCTGCCTGGCAGCCATTAATAACGCCTTTGATATTAATATCCAGAATCTGCTGGTGGCGTTCGCGACTGATGTCGGTAAAACGATTCACCTCAAGTATGCCAGCACAATTAAACAGAAGTCGCAGCTGTCCATGGTGTTTAGCGGCAAAATCACTGACTGAATGCTCAAAGGCATCGGCATCTGTCACATCCAGTTTATAGATATACACGCGTTCAGGCGTTTGAGCGCAAAGAGCCTCAAGATCATCAGTAAAAAGATCCGCAAGTGCGACAGACCAACCACGATTAATCAGAGCTTCTGCTGTTGCTCTGCCAATACCGGATGCTGCTCCGGTAATAAACGCGTTCATATCACCTCCTAAGATTATTAACTGGCCTTGCCCTGGCTACTCTTCATCGTCAGCTGTATCGATGGAGTTTTTAACTGCCGGTAATGAGTACTCAGGTAGGGTAAACCGCTCCAGGCTGGTGCGGTCCAGCGTATTCAGCGGCGTCATATCATTCACTACTCCACCTTTTTCGAACAACAACCAGCTCCATTCGTTATTCAGTACGGCACGACGATACAGATTCAGAATCTGTGTCTTAGTAATATTGCCGACTTGATCTGCGATGGCCTGACGGGTATCAAAGGTATATCGTCCGGTTGAGAGATCAGCCCAGAAATTGGCTGCTTTTTCGCCCATATTTTTAGGGTTTTCGGTCAGCCGCGTGATCAATCCTTCCTGAAATAACGCGAACTCTTCATCCGACATGGTCTCCAGTTTACCTTCGTAATCGCGGAAAAATATCCGGCTATGATTCATCATCTCTTCTGGGGTAGCGGTTGGCGATTGAACGATAAACAATAGCCCGGGAACAGATTTCTGCGGATAAGCGGTCGCAAATACGATGTAGCCCAGTTGTTGCTCCGTGCGCATATATTGATAGTAGGGTGACGAAATCATCTGAGCGAGCAGGCCCGCTTCAGCACGGGATACGTCTGACGTGTCTGTCCCCTGAAGGTACAGTGTCATGACTTTATCCGGGTGATCCTGAGTGACCGACTGCTGAAATTGCCCAGCAGGTGCTTTCAGTAGTTTCGAGTCTGTCTTTGCTTCGGTATTGGCCGGATAATATTTTTGAGTCAGAGTGCCAATCTCCGCAGCAGACTCTGCACTCAGAGTACCGTGAACATAGGTCGTTATAGCAATGCTGTTTCCGAGCTGTGCGGCAAAATTCTCCAGCTGCTCTTTAGTGGTCGCTTTTACCACAGGTAACAGATCTGTATCACTGAAGGATGGTTCGATTAACCAGTTCTTCAGGTCAGCCAGAGTGCGCTGATACGGACGTGCCTTCAGGTTGTTTTCAAGAGCGCGGATCAGGCTTGCCTGATAGCGCTCGAACTGCTCGTTACTGATGTTCATATTTTTCATTTCAGTAAATATCTGTTCGAGCAGAACCGGTAACTTATCGAAATAGCCGCTTACTGCGATTTCCAGCCCTTCGCTGGTGGCAGAAAGGCGATAGTTTAGCCCTGCGAGGCTGGCAGGATAACTGTAGGTGTTTAAGGCTTCAGTGACTGTCCGGGCATAGAGACGTGCGAGGACACGTTGCTCGGCACTGTCTTTAATCGCTGGCACTTTAAGATCTATTAATACCTGCGCGCGAGGAGCATCAAACTCATGCTCTGGGTAATACCAAAGCTGGTAGCCGTTATCTGATGTAACCAGTTCGGGGGTATCGGACGCTTCGCCGGGGGCCGTTTCAAGGTTTTCTGGAACGAATGGGTTGGCCTTTGGTAGGTGGAGTGCCCCCTTCCATTCAGATGTTTCTGCCTTCTGATAGTCTGAAGGGCGTATTTTGATCTCGGTCCCGTACCAAGGGTCGGTCGTATCTGTATCGACACCTGGTGCTATCAGGACGCGCAACATATTGTCAGCCGTCAGACCAGACAAGTATTTCTTTATCAGCTCATCGGGAGCAGGTTCTGAACGGTAGTCACCGTAGATGGTATCTTCTACGGGAAAAATCAGCATATTGCTGCTCAGGCGGGTGGTGTAGTTGGATATTGGCCCATGTTCCTGAAAGCGGAATGTCATTTCATTGAGCATTCTCTGCTCTTCTTTGATGTAGTCAGGGATACCGTTAGTACGGATCAGATCAATGTATTCCATCAGGATGGAGGTGATTTCCTCCTGATGGAGTAGGCCGGACTTGGTTAAACCAATACCGACGACCATAGTGGATGCATGGTGGGTGCTCAGCGAGCGACCGGCACTGAGCGATTCAGCCCAACCCTTTTTCTTCAGGAGTGCGAGAATACTGCCGTCGCCTTCGTGACCAATCAGGTTCGAAAGTAACTGCACGGGTTTGTACTGATACTGTGAAAGAATTTCTGGCAGTGGAAAAGTAAAGCGAAGCTCGCGTATTTCCTTGACCGGTTTGATGTGCATATCAAGTGGCAGCTGTTCGGGAACAAACACCGGAACATCAGGCCGTTCGAAATGAACATCCCTTTCAGGAATATCAGAAAAAAGCTGGCGGGCTTTATTACCCAGTTGATCAAGCTCGTAGTCGCCGGCGATAACGAGCGTCATGCGATCTGAAGAGTAGTGCGTCTGATAAAAAGAAATCAGCTCGTCGCGAATCTTACTATCTTCGCGGTCGCTGAGGGTGTCCAGGTTCCCGGTCGAAAAATTAGAGAAAGTGAACTCGGGGTTCATTGCCATTTTTTGTGCTGAAAAAATACGGCGCCCATCTTCTTTAAGGTTCGCGCTGTACTCGGCGTGTACAGCGTTTTTCTCCCGATCGACGTACGCTTCATCGAACGTAGGGGAAATGAAAAATGGGGCGAAACGTTCCAGCGCGCCGCTTAGTTTTTCGTTGTCGACATCAAAGAAATAGGTCGTCTGCGCATAGGAGGTAAAGGCATTATGGCTACCACCATTCTGCTTTATAAACTGTTGGTATTCGTCTGGCTCGGGAAATGGCTCAGTGCCGAGAAACAGCATATGCTCGAGGAAGTGGGCGAGGCCCTCACGATCCTTGGGATCATCCATGCTGCCAACGTTTACACTCAGGGCTGCACTCGCCTTGTCTGCTTCGGGAGTCCTTACGAGCATCACTTTAAGACCATTTTCAAGCTCCATATAGCGGTAGCTATAGGCGTCCGCAGGGCTTACGATCAGGTCGGGGGATTGCGAAATGCGGAACATAGAGTATCCAAAAGCGGCCAATACAATAAGAATAAAAGTCCAGTAGCGAGGCGAGAACATGCCAACTCCTGCTGCAATGTATGTCGTTTTAATTAGTGGGCTGTGCCGTCTGCGCTGGCAATTGCCTGAGCATCGTCCAGGGAGTGATGCGCAGGGTCCAGCGCGGCAATGTGGGTAAGACGCGCACGGGCGTCTTCCAGTTCCGCTACCATCAGCGCAAATTGTGATTCAAACGCCTGGTCAATGGCGTTGTATAGAACTTTCACTTTGTCTTCTGCTTCGGCGTTGCCTCCTTCGCGGAGGGTTTTCAGGCAGGCGAGGGCGATGTTGTGGTACATCTGGTCTTTGTTCACGGGCGTCTCCTTTTTCCTCATGATACACGACCCGGCGCACCGCTATAAGCCTGCGTGAAACTCCTTAACTTTCTTTACCCCAGCGTGGCGTCTGGGCTGAACCAGTGCAGCTCACTGATACTGACTTCAGGACTCAATACACTTCCACTGAGCCAGTCTATTCGTGCTTTGTGGGATGTGGCCAGCAGTTCGGAATGTTGAATATGACCGGCATAAATTACCATGCCTTCATCATGCAATTTCTGCAGCAGGCGCCCACCCTGTACAGCATTCCGTGGCTCCTGCATCCGCGTCAGAAATTCCGGTGCCAGGGTGATCCCACCAATTGGCAGACTCAGGATTTGCCGGGCGTTAAGGAAGCTTCGGCCGAAGTGGCGTATCATCCGTGTAATATCGTGGTGGACCAATTCTCCATGCAGAAGAATATCTTCTTCCTGCTCACTGAGTAGCTGTTCTTCGCTGAGAATCATTGATACTTCAATGGGGTGCAGTGCACGTGCCTGTTCCAATGCAGGCAAGAACTCCCGGACGGACTCGGCTGATGCATTGTGGCTGTCGAGGATAACTCTTACCGGCCCACTGAAGTGAGACTGCCAGGTCGTCACAACGGTCGTTAACCAGGACTGCCAGTCAGCTTCTTTATAGTTACCCAGCTGCTGACTCTCAACGCCGAGGATCTCGCCATGAAGTCCAAATACCGGAAGCACTGTTTGCTCTTCTTCTGTGGAGCTTACCTGACGGGTATTCAGACCCAGTTTTTCACGTAGCCAGGATTCATAGTCAGAGTCGGATGGGGCTTCGTGGCGGGTCATGCTGGCTGCCGGAAGGCGTCCATCGGCTTCCATCGCGGCGGCGAAATCCTGAAGCTCTGACACCGACGACGCATCACGGGCAGCAATCAGAAACTCGTTAGGCTGAGGCATGTGATAGAGGTCCTGCCCCTGGCGACAGATACTTTTGAGGTCAGAGAATAAGCGAGCCGAAGCACTGAGATCACCAACCAGCTCAGCCTCAAACTGGATATGGAGGGCGGCAGCTGGCAGGGATTCCTGAGATGCTTCAGCAGAATGATCCGCGTGTGTACTCTCTACAGCCGGGCTGTTGAAGACGGATGAGTTCAGATCACAGACGCATAAGCGATATTGAGCCCCAAGTGGGCTGATGGCCATCGAAGACGGCAATTGCTGGTGTTCGTTGTCGAGGAGTGTGAAGTGACCAAGCCAGGTCGCTCCAGCCTCAATCTGTCGTGTCACTTCTGCTTCAAGTGTTACTCCTGCTGCCGAACAGGCCGGCGAGAATAGGTTGAGCCCCTGCAGATCTTCTTCCCTGATCGCCAATGCCTTGCATAGCTGCGGGCTGGCAAGACGAATGATCCAGTTGCTGTCAGTCAGAAACGCCGCTGAATCCGTAGTCAGAGCTTGTTGAAACTGATGTACGTAACCAAGCAGACTTTGTTGACGAACGCCTTCTTCTATATCAATTGTGAGTAGAGTGTTGTCCCAAGGCTTAGCGACAAAGCGGTGGACGTCACCCGCATGCCAGGCTTCGCGCAACGCGGAGTAGTCGACCTGCCCTGACAGAAGCAGGCGATAGGTATATGGGGAAATCTTTCTGGCTTCGTGGCACAGAGAAATACCATCACGGCGTGGCATCTTGAAGTCTGTAACCATAACGTGGATGTGCTCGCGGCGGAGTACGTCGAGTGCTTCCTCACCATCATTTGCTTCGAACAGGTTCCAGTCCTGAGATCTGAGCATGCGGCGAAGTGCCTGAATAATGCTGGGCTCGTCATCTACTAAAAGTACATTGATCTGCATAGTTGCTGCTTCTCCTTTTGTAGAAGTGTAGTTCGACGCTTTTTGGCTCGGAACAAGAACTCTGTAAATTCCTGTTAATTTTTCCTTGCAAACGCAGAAGGCTATCTATACTGGATTTAGTGTAGTTACCTATCGAGAGATTGCTGTGAGGGAAAAACAAGCGCTGACAACAGGTGAAGTCGCCAAATACTGCGGAGTTAACTTCCGTACAGTGATCCGTTGGATCGAACGCGGCCACCTGGATGCATACAAACTGCCCGGCCGTGGCGATAACCGAATACCGGTAGAGAGCTTTGTTGATTTCCTCAACAATAACAATATGCCGGTTCCGGAAGAGCTCGACAGTGGCGGACATAAACTCGTACTGCTGGCGGACGTTGATGAGGTCTCGACAGAGATCGCCTCCTGCGTCCGGCGGGCTGGCTGGGATCTTCTGGTGACGCAGGACCCTGTCCACTTTGGCTTTCTGATCAGTCAGAACCAGCCGGCGGCCATTGCGATTACCCGACCGGAATTCGAAGAGTCGGTGAGGCGCGTGGTGCGTGACGGTGACCACAAAGAGATGTTGTGTATCTCTATATGTGGCTCGGGCGATGGCGCTCAAGGGCTCAAGGACGGATGGCTTCATCTGCGCTGGCCGCAGGATCAGCAGCAGTTCATTCTGCAGCTGACCAGTAATCAGGCAGCATGATGTAGCCGGGCATTCAGCCCCGTCCTGTCCGTGATTTCCGGGAGCGTAATGTCAATGTACTGGACGTATGTGATAATTATTGCGCTTCTTGCTGCTGTTATGGTTCTCCTGACCCGGCTTTCTCAGCAGCGTATTTCACTTGTCGATCTACAGCGCGAGAAAGACCGCGCTGACATCCTCTGGAGGCATTTTCCTGGCGTTGTCGCTGAAATTCGCCCTGATGGCACTATCATGAGTGCCGGAACCGGTATCCACACCCCTGGGGCAGACCGCCTGATTAAAGGGGAGCAGGTTCAAAGCTTTCTCTCGGGTGAGGCTCTCAGTACATTCAGCCAACGCCTGAAAGAATCTGTGGTTTCCCGCCAGCCCGTGTCCTATTACCTCTGTGTTGATGCTGATGACACGATCGTACACCTGCGCAATGAACTTGTACCTGTTATACGTGATGGCCGGGTTAAGTCTTTATTAATCATCAGCAGTGATATAACTGAGCTGAAGGAAGTCGAAGAAAAGCTGAAGACGGAGAAAGCGATTGCTGAGTCCGGATACCAGGCCAAGCGTCGCTTTCTGGCCAGTATGAGCCACGAGATCCGGACGCCACTGAACGGCATGCTTGGTGCTCTCAGCCTGTTGGGCGGAACCCCCCTTAGCCCTCATCAGAAAGGCTACCTTCATAACCTGCAACAAGGTGCAGATCATCTCCTCGCCATCGTTAATGACGCGCTTGATGTCTCCAGGATTGAGAGTGGTCACCTGCAGTTGGTGAGGGAGGAGTTTGATCTGCCAGCCCTGGCGCAGAGGGTTTTGGGAATTGTTCAGGGAAAGGCCTCTGAAAAGAGGATCGCGCTGCAGCTATTCTGCGACGATGACGTTCCGGGGCGGGTTATTGGTGATCCTCTCAGGGTCAGTCAGATTCTTATTAACCTGCTTAACAATGCCTTGAAGTTCACCGACAAAGGTCATGTCATATTGCGGCTCGTGAATTCTGATAAAGATGGAGACACGATACGATTTTCGGTAGAGGATACAGGCACTGGCATTGAGCCATCACGGGCTCCGTATCTTTTTGATGAATACAGTGCGGCCCACGATGAACGCTCCAGGGCGCTTGGCGGCACGGGCTTAGGCCTGAACATCTGCAAACGCCTTGTTGAAGCAATGGGCGGAAATATTGGCGTGGCCAGTACGCCCGGTATCGGTTCCTGCTTCTGGATGAACATCCCGTTAGCTGCGACCCAGGAGGGAGTTACGACTTCTGCGGACCTGAAATTTCGTGACAGGACACTTTGGGTGGCTGACTCCTACGCGGTAAATCGCTCCTTCGTTATGGGGGTTGCCGGACGCATGGGCATGAATGTGCGTGGCTTCGATCGCCTCAGGGACTGTATTTCAGCCTTGCTGGTGGATAAGCCTGACGTACTTGTTCTGTCACGCCGTTTTTTTGCGGCACCTGATATGCAGCTTCAGTATGACTCTCTGGGAGACGTCAAGTTGTGCGTCAGCTGCGATGAAAGTTTTTCTGAGAATTGGCAGCCTCCGGCTGAGCTTGTTCATGGTGCCTGGGCCTGGCCAATGGACCATCGCCATCTGAGTTCGCTCTTAGGTCGGGTCCTTGAATCAGAGCCTGCGGGTGACCAGGTGATCCGGCCGCCGGGCACGGAATCAAAGCAGGTAGTTCGCTCCTCCCTCTACTTGTTACAGGTTCTTCTTGTTGAAGATAACCCAGTGAATCAGAAGGTTCTGGAGCAGCTACTGAAGCGGCAGCAGTGTCAGGTGATTGTACGCAGTAGTGGTGTCGAAGCTATTGAATATCTGACCAACAACTCTGGTACTGAGCTGGTCATTATGGATCGGCATATGCCCGGTATCGACGGCATAGAAACCATGCGACGCATCCACGCATTGCCGGGGTACGAGACTTTGCCGGTCGTCGCTTTGTCTGGAGATGCTCTGGAGGAGCAAAAGCTCGAGTTTCTTCAGGCGGGAGCGATTGACTATCTGCTTAAACCAGTGAGCCCAAAGCGCCTGAAGCAGCTGGTTGACAGCTTCAGGTCAGAGCATCGCCGTGCGGTATAAAGCGGTTGTCCGTTTCTGCTTTCATCTTGCGTACGATGTCTTTTTCCGGTTTCCGCCCTTGCGATTTCAGGTATCGGAAGATGCGAATTGCCGGGTTGTTCGCGCCAGACTCAAAACCACTCAGCGTCTGTTCTGCACGAATATAGAAAAAAGCAATATTAATAAGCTCAGCGTCCGCAAGATCTGAGAGAGATTGTTCCCAGTCACTCTGGCTGCTACGAATCCAGTTCGCCGCCCGATTTCTGAGTTGTTCCGCTGCGCTGGCGGGATTGTCTGCAGCGGCTGCAAGCTGTCGCAACTCGTTGCTCGTCGGAACGGCCTCAGTCTCTGTTGTGGTCGCTGACGGGTTCCATTCACCGATCATACATTCTACTCCGCAGTTTTCTGCCGTTGCTCTGTCGTATATGGTAGCGATATTACCACAGAGCGAAACAGGTCGGGACGCAGGGCATCATGAGTGACATTGAAGAAGATCGTTATCATGACATACGGCCATATAAGGACGAGGAAGTCAGGCAGGTTCTGGAAAGATTAGGGCAGTCTTTTGAACTACATCGGGCGCTGGTGTCCTATCGCTTTGCCCGATATCCGCAATGGCTGCAGCGAATACTGGCTCGGATGGTTGGCTGGCAGCTTCGTCGCCATTTTGCACCAATGACAACCGTAGATGCCTTTCAGGGATGGTTGAAAGACTGGATAACAGCCCTGATAGACTCGACCACTGCAAATGTGGAGGTTCATGGCCTGGACCTTCTGAACAAGGGCCAGTCGTATCTTTGGCTGTCCAATCACCGCGATATTGCCATGGACCCCACGCTGATAGGTTACGCCCTTGTCTCGTCTGGGTGGCCAACAGCAAGAATTGCGATTGGCGATAATCTGCTGGCCAATCCGGTACTGGCGGATCTGATGAGGCTGAACAAAAGCTTTATCGTTAAACGTTCAGTTTCAGACCGTCGGGCACGGCTAAAGGAATTTCAGAAACTGTCAGGTTATATCCGCCACTCACTCGAGGATGGCCACTCTGTCTGGCTTGCACAAAGAGAAGGGAGGGCGAAAGATAATCTTGATCACACGGATACCGCAGTTCTTAAAATGCTGTCTCTTAGCGGGCGGGATGACCGGCTCACTTTCGCTGAAACTTTGCAGCGGCTGCGGCCAGTACCTGTATTAGTTCAGTACGAGTGGGATCCTTGTGATGTATTGAAAGCCCGCGAACTGGTGGCACTGGAGGAGAACGGTGTTTACAAAAAATCTGAAGGAGAGGACACACACAGTATTCTCCTTGGTATGAAAGGGCAGAAGGGCAATATCCGTATTTGCTTTGGGCGACCCCTGGCGATGGCTGACATGCAGGACGCGAACCTGATGGCAGCAGCAACTGACCGGGAGATTGATCTGATGAAAAAACTGTTTCCGGTTAATTATGCGGCTTTACGCTTGCTGCAGAGTGAGCACCAGCTCTATCAGGACCTGAACTGGCAGTGCCCTGTTGGTATGGAACTACCGTTGAATGAGTTGAGTATGCGGTGTTCGGGAGAGCCGACCGCAGTGAAGATCAGAATGTTAAAAACTTACGCCGCGGCATTGATCAGCCGCTTGTCGAGCCCGAGTAATCAGTAATTATCCGGCGTCTTAATCGCCGGATAATTACCAAATCTACCCGCTGCACTATTGCGCGTTCAGAAGCTCAGTAATACGAAGGTCAACGTTTGGACGAATACTGACGTCAGGGAACTCCTCAGTAATCATACGGAAGTATTCCAGTGCCTTCAGACGACTACTCTGGGAGTTGTATGGGCTCATGTAAATCAGTCCCATCTGGTAAAGAGCTTTAGATCGGATCTCTTTTCCTGACGCCTCATTCTCATAAACGATGGTGTATACGGTAACGGCTTCTTCGATGCGGTCTTCAGTAATCGCACGTTCACTCATCGGATTCAGTTCATCGTCATATGGAATGTTTGGTCTTGACAGTAATTCCTCACGATTCAGATTATTCAGAAGTTCTTTTGCTGGCACGAAAACCGGATTTTCTGCGCGTTGGTTGAGCTCTGCAAGGTGCGATTGGATGCGGCTGGAAATACGTGAAGACGGGAATTCCTGGCGGTGTTTCGTGAAAAACTCACGTGCCTTGGCGTCATCACGCTGATCATTGAAGCGATTCATGTAAATCAGGCCAATCTGGTACAGAGCTAACGATTTCATGTTATCGCTGTAATCCGGGTTGTTGTAACCCATCATGTAGGTATCGACCGCTTTTTCAGTCTGGCCGCGTGCAATTGCCTGAATGGAAAAGGTTAGTAAGTCTGGCTCGTCTCTCAAAGCCGCAGCTGCTCGGAGGCGAATGTTTTCTTCATATTTAGCGACTTCATACGCTCCTGCGCCCGCGACGGCAAGTGGTGCCGGTGCAGCACATGAAGCAAGTAAAAAAGGTGTGACGATAAGTAGCAGACGGATCAGCATAGTTATATCCCTGTTGTTGTCATAATGCCCACTGGATCAGAGTAAGCTTGTAGCCAGTCTAAATTGATGACAACGGGAAGGAAAGTCAGTTCATCGGGAAAGCGTAGATCAGCGTATCACCGATGCGGCCAGGACCGCGGCAAGAACACCGATCGAAGCCCCGGCAATGGCTGCTCGCAAAGCAGTGGATCTGACCATTCTGACGGTGGCTCGACGGTGATCCTCGAGTGCAGAATCAAAAGCCATTTTCTGAACCTGAAGCTTGCTGGTCAGTTCATCAGTGGCACGTTTTACCATACGGTCTGCGACGGCAGCGGCCAGTTTCTGGTTCGCTGTTTTAGTTCGGTTAAATAGTCGTTCAGATTCAAACTCCGCATCCAGCTCTTTCTGAACTTCGCCGACTTGTTGCTGTAGTTGGCGGCGCATTACTTCAAGCTGATGACGCTGGTGCTGCTGAAGTTGAGAGGCAGTGGTGTCAATGCCAGCGGTAATTTCTCCTTTGGCCTCCGTCAAGGCACTTCTGAGGTGCTTCTGTACCAGGCGGTCAATCTCTACTAAGGGAATAGAAGCAGTAGGCAAAGTAGTCACGTCCTTATTCGCGTCATTTGCAGCGGGCTTGTCGAGAGAGCGAATGACTGCCATGACGGCTTCCTGATCCGCTGGTTTGCAAAGAACACCGTTGGCGCCTTTCTGCAGTGCAATCCGGAAATAGTCTTCGCCGTCTTTCGACGTATACATGATGGTAGGGATGGCAGAGGTCTTGGGATTTGCCCGAATCATCTGGGTGGCCTCAAGCCCATCCATTCCCGGCATCATATGATCCATGAATATGATGTCTGGCTGACGATGCTCAAGGAAAGCTAATGCAGCTTCGGCGCTCTCGACAGTGTCGACGTTTACCTGAATGCGAGCGAGGAGTCTTTGCAGCACCAGGCGTGCAGACTTGGAGTCATCAACAATGAGGGCACTTTTTATCAGCATGGCTATATTATTGTTATGCAAAAATGCAATCTTTAGTCGATTCCATATCGAAATCAAGGATTTATTACGCCTAACTTGAACCAGGTCACAGGGGGGGAGTGTGAGAATGGCCCGGGGAGCATCAGAAATTGAATGGATCTGGCATAATAGATAAGCGAGATATCTGGCAGGGGGCCAATAATGACAGTACAAGACCATGGGCATTTAATTAAGCGGGCTGCTGTAGCGTCTCTGGTGACTGCGACAGTTCTGTTGCTTTCAAAAGCCGCGGCGTGGTCTGCCAGCGACTCGGCAAGTGTTCTGTCCTCTCTGCTTGATAGTCTGATGGACATTGCAGCCTCCCTGATCAACTTTTTCGCAATACGTTACGCATTAATGCCACCAGATGACGAACATCCTTTTGGTCATAGCAAAGCAGAAGGACTTGCTGCATTAATGCAGTCAGCTTTTATCCTTGGCTCGGCGACTATGTTGCTGCTTCATGTGATCGACCGCTTGCTGAAACCTCAGGAATTAACGGCCCTGCCGGAAAGTATTGGTGTGATGGCTTTTTCTACGTTAGCCACTGTATGCCTTGTGATGTACCAACGTTATGTCTGGCGAAAAACCGGATCACTCGCGGTTAAAGCAGACTCGGCACACTATCTCAGTGATATTCTGACTAATATTGCAGTTATCGTTGCGCTTGTCGGTGCTATGTGGGGGGTGTTGTGGCTCGATGCCGTCATTGCGTTACTCGTTGCTGCGATACTGGTGTTCGGAGTTATTACTATCGTTAAAGAGGCTCTTGCCGTACTTATGGATCAGGCACTGGATGCAGATGATGAGGCGGAGCTGATCAATATCATTAATACCACTGAGGGGGTACTGGGTTACCATGACCTGAAGACGCGCCAGTCGGGTGTAGTTCAGTTTGTGCAATTCCACCTTGAGCTTTCGGCAGACCAGTCGTTAAAGCAGGCACATGCAACGGGAGAAGTGCTTGAACAGCGAATTCTGGAGCGTTTTCCGCGAGCTGAAATTCTGATACATCACGATCCTATCTGATGATTCGTAGTGCGTTTTTAACAGCCTCTTTGTTTATAGTCTGTTTATCAGACTGTCTGGCCAGTGACTTTGACGAGCCAACGCTTATTCCCTTCGGAACCGTGTGGCCTGAGCACCCAGAAACTGAAGTAGATGTTCAAACAGAAGTTACTGATGATATGGCAGAACGGTCACGTCGTTGGTTGATTGATCATCTGGATAATCTGTCGGGTGGCATCGACAGTTTTTTCGTTGATCGATTTTTTAACGATGATGTGACCGATATTCAGGGACATGGCAGCCACGCTAAATTCTCTTTTTTTACGCGTCGTGAATTGGGTGACCCAGTGGACTACAAGTTTGGCGTCAGCCTCAATATCGAACTTCCTCATACTAACGACAGATTAAATCTTCTGCTGGAGTCTGAAGATGAGGACGTTCGGGAGTCACAGGTATTAGAAAGCCCGGATAACGTTACCTACAGTTCAGCACTGCGATTTATTATCCAGCAGACAGAGCGTTGGAGCTCGTCGGTTGATGCCGGTATACGCTGGGGAATTCCGCCTGATCCGTTTGTACGCTTTCGGGCTAAGCGTCCCGTGTATTTTGACTACTGGAACTTCACTTTTCGTCAGGAGCTGAATTACTACACCTCAGATGGTTATGGTTCAGTGACGGATCTGACATTTGACCGTCCGATTGATACGCAGCGCTTATTTCGCTATGAAATGGAGAGCGAATATCTCCTGAATAATGATTATTTTACTCTTATGTACGGTGCTGGCCTGTACCATGAAATTAACCCTATTTATGCCTATGCGATTCTGGCAAAAGCAACGGGGGATACGGAATACGGAGCTACGTTTGACGCCTATGAATTCGGCGTGCGTCTGCGTCGACGTATTTATCACGACTGGATGTTTGCTGAGTTACATCCTCAGTATATCTGGACTCGTGAAAATGACTGGGAACCGACGCCGGTACTGATGCTGCGTTTGCAGGCTGAATTCAGACGGCAATAATTCTGCGGAAAGTCAGATTGATGCGCGGCTCTGTTACCCGTGCGCGGCGGGGAAGGGCGTGCTGCCAATCGGACTGCATGCCAGCCTTCATGATGAGCAGGCTACCGTGTTGAAGGGCCAGGCAGTGTGCCTGTCGCGTTGCTCCAGAAGGTCGTAGAGTAAAGTCTCTTGCAGCTCCCAGGCTTACAGAGGCGATCACTGGTGCTTCGCCTAATTCAGGCTCATCGTCGCTGTGCCATCCCATGCTGTCCTGTCCATTGCGATAGAGGTTAAGCAACACCGAGTTAAATTCAACGCCTGCTATTCGGGAGAGGTCTTTCGCTAACGAGGCAAGGTAGTCTGGCCAGATAACAGAAGTGAAGTCTGTTCCTGAATATCGGTAAGTATGAGGGCGATCTCCCATCCAGGCCTGCAGCCGTGGAATCGGGTGTCTTTTTCCGTAGATGGTGATGCTTGGCTGCTGCCAGGCAATGTCAGACAGCAGGCGACTCAGTAATTTATCGCTGTTCCCGCGGGATAACCAATGGGGAAAATATTCCATGCTGCCATCCGGCAGCATGGTTTGCCCGAACAGGTCACTCATCTCAGTTATCGAAGAAACCTTCAAACAGAGGAGAGGTCAGGTAGCGTTCGCCAGAGTCTGGGAGAACGACAACGATGGTCTTGTCTGCATAGGCGGGATCTTCGGCCAGGCGCAGAGCACCAATCATAGCTGCACCGCATGAAATACCCGCGAGAATACCTTCTTCGGACATGAGCCGATGTGCCATTGCCATCGAATCGTCATTGGAGACAGGTTCGACTCTGTCCAGCAATGAAATATCGAGGTTGCCCGGAATAAAGTTGGCGCCAATGCCCTGAATCTTGTGTGGTCCAGGAGTCAGTTCTTCACCTGCAATTTTCTGCGTAATAATGGCTGAGTCAGCAGGTTCAACAGCAACCGCTTCGATAGAGCTCTTCTGGCTCTTAAGGTAGCGGGCACAGCCACTGATCGTGCCACCAGTACCGACACCTGCAACGATAACATCGACGGTTCCGTCGGTATCATTCCAGATTTCCGGACCCGTTGTTTTCTCGTGGATAGCCGGGTTGGCCGGGTTTTCGAACTGTTGCAGCATAATTCGGGAGTCAGGCGACTCGGCCAGAAGTGCTTCTGCTTTCTGAACTGCCCCTTTCATACCTTTAGGACCTTCAGTCAGAACCAGGTTAGCGCCCAGGGCTTTCATGACTTTACGGCGTTCCATGCTCATGGTTTCTGGCATGCATAGGGTGACCTTGTAGCCGCGTGCTGTCGCGACAAAAGCAAGAGCAATACCTGTATTGCCACTGGTCGGCTCGACAATTTCCATGCCGGGCTTGAGAAGCCCATCCTGTTCAGCTTGCCAGACCATGTTGGCGCCGATGCGGCACTTCACAGAATGCGCCGGGTTCCGGTTCTCAAGTTTGGCGTATAAACGTGGGTGTTGCGTCAGTTTACTGATGCGGACGAGTGGGGTGTTGCCAATTGACTGGGTAATGTCGTCGTAGACCTTCATAGTTTCCTCAGTGACAATATTTCTGGTTGGGCTAAACTTAGGCCGATATGTGATGTACTAACGACAGCAAACCGGGAGAGAAGTTGCCCAGTTCCAACGTTCAGCGAGACAGCGATACCTTACGGCCCCTTGAAAGCCAGATCAATATGCTTACAAGCCTGATCGAGCGTAAAAAAGCTGGGGGGCGCTTCCCGGCAGCCCTGGAGGCCAGTTATCAATCGTTTCGTCTACGCCAGTTTTTCAGCGTGGATCTGCGTGTCATCATGTCTGGCCTGCTGGTCTTCGTGGTCTTTGGCTGGGCGGATTTCTCATTTGGAGGTGCCCAGTCAGTCATGTTGTTCAGTGTCAGGGTGCTGATCGCTGTGCTTCTGATGTTGGCTATTATCTGGATTCCCCGCAGTCGCTTTGCACCATACTCTCTCTACGCTCTGGTGGTTGGGGTGTACATATGTTTCCTTTCAGTGCTCTGGAATATATATATCGTTGATCTGCCGTGGGGCTATTTTTACCATCTGGGTATGATTCCCATGCAGGTCTTTGCTTTACTCGGCTTGCGTAGCAACTATCGCGCGATGTTTTCCTGCTCGTTGGCTATGTTGCTGAGTTATACCGCGTTTATCGTGTTGCTGCCGGGCCCTGCGGAGCTAACCGAAGTGAACCGTCTGGCCATGGCCATGGCGCCTTATTACATCCTTTTCTGGGCGATACTCGTCATTATGGCATCCTATTTGTCGTATACGATTGAGTCTGGTACCCGCACTGACTTCATCAAAAACCGCTTATTGGCACTT
Source organism: Thalassolituus sp. (assembly GCF_984348125.1). Lineage (NCBI taxonomy): Bacteria > Pseudomonadati > Pseudomonadota > Gammaproteobacteria > Oceanospirillales > Oceanospirillaceae > Thalassolituus > Thalassolituus sp. The sequence continues at coordinate 93,982 of NZ_CFHJLR010000012.1, read as the reverse complement.
GAGGCGGATAGGTTGCAATACCTTGGTAGGCGCCTGCAGCAGTTGTCGACGACGGATTCGCTGACAGGGATTGCCAACCGGCGCCATGCAGAGACTCAGCTTTCTGAAGAGTGGAGACGTTGCCTGCGTAGCAATGAGCCTTTGGCGGCTCTGATGATCGATGTTGATTTATTCAAAGCCTATAACGACCAGTATGGCCACCAGCAGGGGGATTCTTGCCTGCGCAGTATTGCGCAGAAAATGGCTGAGTTCTGTCGGCGCCCCGGGGATGTCTGCGCACGTTATGGCGGGGAAGAGTTTATTATCGTTTTGCCTGAGACGACGCTGAATCAAGCCGAAGAACTGGCGCAAGAACTGTGTGAGGCCATCGCGGGCCTGAACATTCCTCATGCCCGCTCTCCTCATAGTGTCGCGACTGTGAGTGTGGGGGTGGCTGCTGAGATTCCCAGAGCAGGCGAAAATTATGAGGGGCTGCTGAAGCGCGCAGACATGGCGCTATATCAGGCCAAAGACAGTGGTCGGAATCAGGTCAAACGCCAGTCAGTTACATCGAGCTGACCGGCGTTTGTGATTGAGTTTTACTGACCGCTACGCAGGGCTTCCAGGCGGGCGTCTTTCTCTTCCCAGAGCTTCTGTACCCATTGCTGAAAATGCAGGCGATAGCTGTCGTCTGTCTCGTAGTCACCATTAATCAATTCGGCTGGAATCGGTTTCTCTTCGACAACGACATTGCAGCGCGGCATTTTACCCTGCATAAAATCCCAGAAGGTTGGAATGCCGTCCGGGTAGTTGATGGTCACGTCCAGTATTGACTGGAACTGATCTCCCATAGCGCTCATGGCGAATGCCATGCCACCCGCTTTGGGCTTCAGCAGGTGTTTGAAAGGCGAGCCGGTTTCATCGTGCTTCTTCTGAGTAAAGCGTGTGCCTTCGAGAAAATTCATCACACTGGTCGGCATGTCTTTGAACTTTTCACAGGCCGCGCGCGTAGTATCCAGATCTTTGCCCTTCATTTCCGGGTGCTTTGCCAGGTACTCTTTGCTGTAACGCTTCATGAATGGGAAATCCAGCGCCCACCAGGCTGCGCCCATGATCGGCACCTTAATCAGTTCCTGCTTGAGGAAGAACTTCAGCAGTGGGATACGGCGATTCAAAGTATGCTGGAGAACCAGAATATCGACCCAGCTCTGGTGATTACTCACGACGAAATACCAGCCGTTACGGCTCAGGTTATCGGGACGCTCTATCGTCCAGTTCATTTTCTGGGTCAGGGTCATCCAACCTGAGTTGCAGCTGATCCAGGCATTGGCGACAGCTGCCAGTAGGTAGGTAAGGAGCTTACGTACCGGAGCGACTGGAATGATCACTTTAAGGAAAGTCAGCGGAAACAGTAAGCACGCCCAGAACAGGGTGTTAATCAAAAGCAGCAGGCTTGCAATAATGCCGGTTACGATCGGTGGCATGTCAGATACCTTATTTCTGATGTTGGGACTGAATCGCTGTCAGGGCGATGGTGTAGACAATGTCTTCTACCAGAGCACCTCGTGACAGGTCATTTACCGGTTTCGCGAGGCCCTGCAGCATCGGTCCGATACTGATGACGTTGGCACTTCGCTGCACCGCTTTATAGGTTGTATTACCTGTGTTCAGATCCGGGAAGATAAGCACGGTTGCCTGTCCTGCTACCGGGCTGTCCGGCGCCTTACTCTTGGCAACGCTGGCGGTGGTGGCCGCATCATATTGCAAAGGCCCATCGACTACCAGATCAGGACGGCGCTCACGTACGATGGCCGTGGCTTCACGGACTTTCTCTACGTCTGCGCCACTACCGGATTCGCCAGTCGAGTACGACAGCATGGCAATGCGTACGGGGATATTCATCTGCCTGGCGGATTCGGCACTCTGAATCGCGATATCCGCCAGCTCTTCCGGGCCAGGGTCCGGGTTCACAGCACAGTCACCGTAGACCAGAACCTGATCTGGCAGGCCCATAAAGAACACAGAAGACACAAGCTTGGCGTTAGGGGCGGTTTTGATCAGCTGCAGAGCCGGGCGGATCGTATTCGCCGTGGTATGAATGGCGCCAGACACCAGGCCATCAACTTCATCCTGTGCCAGCATCATGGTGCCGAGCACGACGTTATCTTCGAGCTGAGCGAGTGCCATGGGCTCTGTCAGATTCTTATGCTTGCGGCGTTCAACCATGCCGGCAACGTACTGATCGCGGACATCGTCCGGATTTACGATGCTGAGATCATCGGGAAGCTCAACTTCCTGCGCCCGCGCAACCTGACGCACGCTTTCCTCGTTGCCGAGCAGAATGCAGTCGGCAATGCCACGGCTCTGACAGATGGCTGCCGCAGCAATGGTTCTTGGTTCTTCTCCTTCCGGGAGCACGATCCGGCGCTTATTGGCTCTGGCGTGAGACACCAGCTGGTGGCGGAAAGCCGCGGGGCTCAGGCGAGGAGTATGTGGCGCACCAATCCGCTCTGCCAAAGTTTCAACATCAAGGTGCTGCGATACCGCATTCATGATGCGTTTAACCCGCTCCGTATCATCAACCGGAACGTGCGTATCCATGTGGGTTAGGGCGCGGGCGGTGGAATAGCTGTCGGTATGAACACTCAGAACAGGAAGGCCGGTTTGCCATGCACGCTCGCACAGATTGTGCAGGGCATCGGTTGGTGTGTATCCCGACGTGAGTAGCAATCCAGCGAGTGGCGTGCCATTGGTCGCTGCCATTGCGCTGGCGACAATAATGTCATCGCGATCTCCTGGGGTCACAACCAGAGTTCCGGGGCGAAGGTGGTCGATCATATTGGTCAGTGTGCGGGCGCAAAGAGTGATGCGTGCCACGCGCCGCTGATCAATGTCGCCCTCACTGATAATGTCTGCGTTCAGCGCACGGGCAATATCAAGCGTACGTGGGCTGAGGAGGTCCGCCTGCCATGGAATGACGCCGAGAACAGGGCAGTCATCAATCGTGATCTGCTCGCACTCTTTGGCGCTACAGCCTGCCGGGGGCATATCCGCAGGAGATTCTTCAGATGTGGGTAATGCGCCATGAATGTCGGGTGCGCCGGCCTTGTTAATAATACAGCCCATCATACTGGCTTTCTTGCCGCCGAAGAGTCCGACCTGCAACTTCAGGTCTGAACGAATCTGGCTTGCACTTTTGCCTTCTGCGCTGGTGACCAGCAAGACGTCTGCCCCCATAGCTTTAGCAATTTCGACATTCAGCTTGGCGGTGTACGGCTCGCTCCGATCTGGTACCAGGCCCTCGATGATCACCACATCGCAGCCTTCTGCGACCTGAGCGTGAAGGCCGACAGCATCTTCCAGCGTACGATCCAGCATGCCATTACTGACCGACTGCTGAACATCTGCCAGTGCCATTGGCTCTGGCGTATCAAGATGGAGAACACTGCGGATAAGCTGTGTAGAGCGCTCATTGGCCGACGAGCCAGGGGCGACCGGTTTCACGAAGCCAACTTTTAGTCCCTGAGCATCAAGTGCCTGAATCAGTCCCAGGCTGATGGTCGTCAGGCCGCTTTCAGTATCGGTTGGGGCGATGAAAATATTAATCATGGTCAGATGTGAGCCTGTATGTGTCCTGCGCGATCATGCGCTCTTCGTCGGTGGGAACTACCATTACCAGGGGGGTGCCCTGTTCACTGATTCGTCCGGTGTCGTTGCCGTTCGATTGGTTAAAGTCGCCGTTCAGGCGATATGGAATATTCTTCCAGCACGCCAGAATACGCTGACGGATATTGGCCGCATGCTCGCCAATACCGCCGGTGAATACGACTGCATCGGTGTGTGTGAAGTTAGTACTGAGTGCGGCGAGCTGGCGGGCGGTGCGGAAACAGAACGTATCGATCGCTCGACGTGCGGCCTCATCACCCTCTGATTCCGCTTCAAGGAGAGTCCGCATATCGTTGCTGAGTCCACCAGAAAGTCCAAGCAATCCACTTTCACGGTTCAGCGTGGTCATCAGATCAGAGAGTGATGTCTCTGTGGTTTCACTCATAAACTCAATCAGCCCTGGGTCAATATCACCACTGCGGGTGCCCATCACCAGGCCCTCGAGGGGAGTCAGCCCCATGGTTGTGTCAATAGATTTGCCCTGGCGGATTGCACAGGCACTGCAGCCATTGCCTAAGTGAGCAATGATCAGATTGAGGTCTTCGGGCGATTGCTGCAACCGCCGTGCAGTCTCGGCAGCAACGAAGCGATAACTGGTGCCGTGAAATCCATAACGACGGACGCCATATTCTTCGTACCAGGCGTAGGGCACGCCATAGAGGTACGTCGACTCAGGGATGGTCTGGTGAAATGCGGTATCAAAGACAGCAACGTTGGGCACGCCCGGGAGTAATTCACCGCAGAGTTCGATCCCCATCAGGTTCATCGGATTATGCAGTGGTGCCAGTCCGGAAACTTTCCTGAGCTCGGCAATGGTGTGCTGATCCAGCGTGCAGCTCTCGATGAAAGATTCGCCGCCATGGACAACCCGGTGACCAATGCCTCTGAGTCCCTTGAGCTGGGATTCCGCGGCCTTGATGAATGCGGTCAGTGCGGCATTGTGATCCATACTTCCCGAGGTCTGAAGTTCGATCTGACCTGAGACAGACAATGAAGCTTGTTCTGTACCCAGGCGCTCGGCGTTAGCCTCTATAACAGGGGTGGTTTCTTCAGCGCTATTGTATAGGGCAAGCTTAAGGGAGGAGCTGCCACAGTTAACTACCAGTACCGAGCCTTCCATCGGTGTATTTATCTCCTGTCCGTAAGGTGAGTCGGGTTTACCCAGGCCGTATATCCTGGCTTGCCAGGTACCCCAGTAATCTCAAGGTGATATCGCCGTCGTGCCTTAAAAGCCGCTCTTTATGGAAGCGGAGGCTGTAACGGCTGCCCTGTGTCCCGGGTTCTGCGCGAACGATCTGAGCCGGGATATTCTTTAATTCATGTTCTGCAGCGGAAATCGTCAGGTTGACCCGGGCGCCGACGGGCATTTGTCCCTGGCTGATGACGGTCATGCCGTCGGTAGAAAGCCAGGTTACGGTGCCTGAGATACTGCGTCGCTTCAGAGGAAGCCAGTGATGACGTATGAGCGTGACCTCGATATGTGACTCTGTCATGAATCAGAGGTTTCCGGCTGATCGTACTTTCCCAGTTTGTTGAATCTGATCATGCTGCGCACTTCATCTATATATTCATGGCCTCGCTCGGAATAACTTTCGAGCCCACCGGCGACCACAGTGCCGCTGGCAAAGCCTTTGTTTTTCATTGCTTCTGAGCGGATACGGCGTAATTCGCGGTACGCGTCATGGCGGTTAATGTTCAACATGTAGCTGCGTACGCTGGCGTAGGGGCTCTTGAAAGAGGCTACCTCGTGGAATGCGTCGCCAGCTCGCTGCTCAGGCACAATACCGCAGCCCTTGCTGAAGCACCACTGACCAAACAGATTGTTACCTTTCACTGCAAACCTTGAGGTTCCCCAGGCTGATTCGTTGGCTGCCTGTGCCATGGCCAGGCTTGGCGGAACCGGAGCTACACGCACTAACAGGCGTTCTACCAGCTTGCTCGTTTCTTTCACGTCTTCGAGTCGGTACTTTGAAGCCAGCGTTTGAAGAAACTCGTTCGCGTCGTCATCCAGCTCGTCGTACTTCCCATACTCCTTGATAGTGAGCAAGGCCGAACGCTCGGCCATGATCTCCCTATTTGCCTCATCGGCCAGGCGTTCGATAAAGGAGAAAAAGGCCTGCTTCTTCTCTTTGACATTGGCGTAAGAGGAAAAGTCCGGGAGTTCCTCTTTACTGATCGTTTTATCTACGGTGAAGTCTGTCGCGACATCTGGTTGATTGCTGCAACCAGAAAACAGAAAAGCCGCCACCGCCAGGCCAGACAGACAGATCGTGCGTACGAACATAGGGAGAAACTCCTGTTGAAAACATAATGTAAGTTTATCAGGTTCCTCTGTGAGGGTTGAAGGTGCCTGTAACAATGGCCTTCTGAAAGCCATCGCAGATGCCTGGAATAGGACAAATCGGGATAAGGCTGACAATATACTGACGGAAAAAAGTGCATAACTTTTAATTTAACTGGCGTCCAGTAATTAAACGTTAAATTTTATTAACAAGCCGCAAGAATACGATATGCTGGCCGATAATATTCAAGGCAGGTTTGAGAGTCTTCAGTGCAGACAGTGAACGGTTTTGCGACTCAGGCCAGCCTAACTTGGACAACGGTCGGGGCACCGGACTATGGCAACAGAACCCATTATTTTAATCGCAGATGAGACTCTGTCTGTGCAGGCTCAGCTCGGTGAAGCGCTGGGTAAGAGAGTATCACTGGTCAGTGCAATGAATCAGGAACAGTTGGACTACTGGATAGACCAGCCGGAGCGTAAGCCAGATCTGCTGGTCGTCGATCAGAGTTTTACCGGACAACAACTGTCACGATTCTGCCACTACTGGACGCAGGACCCTGAAACCCGTCAGATCGGCCTGATTGTGATGGGCCCTGACGATGACGATGTTGAAATATCTTCGCTGGGTGCAGGCGCCGATGCGTATCTCCGCAAGCCGCTAAATTCGCAGTTGTGTCGTATCCGGATTGATCAGCTGCTGGCAGCGCGTAAGGAAATGCAGCGGCTTGAATCGCTCTCCGTGACTGATGGCCTGACGGGTATCGCCAACCGTCGGTATTTTGATGACTTTCTCAAGGCTGAATGGTTGAGAGCGAAGCGTGAGGGCGGCAACATAGGTTTGATCATGGTGGATATTGACCACTTCAAAGCGTTCAACGACCACTACGGTCACCTCGAAGGAGATCATTGTCTACAGAAAGTAGCCACGACGCTCAAAGAGCAGGCTCAACGGCCGCGGGATCTTGTTGCACGGTTTGGTGGTGAAGAGTTTGCTATTGTTCTGCCATCCATTCATTTTGATGGCATGAAAGTGGTGGCGGATCGAATCCGTTCTTCACTGACAGAAGCAGCCATGCCTCACGAAGCGTCGGATACCAGTGATATTCTGACGGTAAGCATGGGACTGGCATGGGCAGAGCCGTCTTCGTCTGACAGTATGGAAGCCTTGATTGAAGCAGCAGATGAAGCCTTGTATGCGGCTAAAGCAGGCGGGCGCAATCGTTACAGCGAGACGGTTGATCTTGCTTCTATCCGGTCGTTGATGACCAATTGAAAGACAGGGGGCAATTAGCCCCACTGTCGGTTTCTTCAGCCGCGCAGAATGCGGCTGAGGAAGCGGTAGTTCATATCTTCCCGGCGCAGCAGAATCATAGCGTCGGCGACTCCGAAGTCTGCATCCAGGTACGGTTCACCACAGATTTTTACGCCAATTCTCAGGTAGGCCTTCAGCAATGACGGAACCAGGGACTTACCGTCGAGTTCAGTATTGGTCGCAGGCACCGGAATTTTGGGAACAGCGCGCAGGTTGTCAGGGGTCATATGTTTTTCACGCAGATGATCCATGATGGCGTTGGCTTGTTCGAAGCCACCGGATACAGGAATTGAACAGCAACCCATCAGGTAGTCGATGCGGTTCACTTCCATATACTCTGCAAGGAATCCCCAGAGATAGCCAATGGCGGCACCCGTGCGGAAATCAGGATCAACACAGGTACGACCGATTTCCATGTACGTCTTGCCCGGTTTCAGGACTTTACTCAGGTCAAACTCGGTAGACGAATAGAAGCCGCCGGCGCGGGCTGCCAGGTCATTGGTCAGGATACGACTGTAGGCAACGACGGTATCGGTATCGTTGTCCTTTACGATCAGGTGCATGCAGATGTCATCGAAACGATCTTTATCGATGCCCATGTCCGCGCCTTGAACGTCGGCACCCATGTCTTCGGCAAAAACACGGTAACGGAGCTCAAGCGCCTGACGAATCTCACGCGGATCTGAAGTAATGCGTGCCACCATGCCGGTTGCTGGCTCTGTGGCTCTCAGTTGGGCATTAGACTGTGCCATGTGTTTTCCTGTTTCTTTTTTCACGCCGGAATTTATAACAGTTCTGTGACAAACGGATGACATTTCCGTGCAGAACCTTACCTCTCGTGTGGCCTGTCAGAAAGCGGCTATCCTAAGTGCATGGAGGTAATTATGAAACCTTTGTTACAGATATTTTTATTGTTTTTCTGTGCGTCTTCACATGCTGTCCCCTATATCAGTCCGGAAGCAGCGATTGAGGTACTCAATCGTGATTACGCTGGTGAAACTTTATACTGGAAACCAGCTTCCTTGCCATTGACTCTATCGCAGTCAGATCGCAGCGCTGAGGCCAGTCAGCTGGCGGAACTCTTCGACATGGAGTTGATCGGGCGTGAGCGGAAAATTTCGACTGAGGAAATAGAAAAAGGGCGCAAGCGTGTGGTCGTTGCCTGGCGTTACTACTGGTTAGATGACGCAGTTACTGGGATGCCATACGGTACGCGGCGTGTAAAGTCTCTGGTGACGATGACGGACCCGATCGAGCGCGATGCCCGATGGTTTGTCGAAGTAAATATTCGGTGGTTTGTCGACGGTCTGGCAGACTGGATCAGCGAGCCGGTCTTCAGGCGTGCAAGACCTCTCAGGCGCGCCATGGAGTCCGAAGAAAAGCCCTTTGAAGCGACTCTGTACCTGGAGTACGTCGACCACCACTGGCGTCTGTGGCAGCCAAAGTAGCTCTGGTGCCACATAGTTCGATAATTCGATACATAGCTCTGACGGGGCGATAAAGCGATTCAGATGGCCTTAGAAAACCGCGGAGTTTCGCTGTCATCCCGGTATGCATCAAACGCCATACATACCTGACGGACCATCAGACGTCCGGCATTGGTAACACTGATGGCTTCGCTCGTGACTGTGACCAGCCCATCTTTTTCCATTTCACTCAATTGTTTTACCGAGCGATTCAGGTAAGAGCGGCTGTCGATGGCAAAGAGTGTATCCAGATCATCGAACTTAACCGTCAGATGACAGAGCAGGCTCATAATGACCGTCTTTCTGATCAGGTCGTCTGTGGTTGATGAAACTTGCCGCATCGTTGGAAGCAGCCCCTTGTTGAGTTGCTCGCCCCAGTTGCCCAGGTCTGTCTGGTTCTGGAAAAAAGAAGAGCCAATCTGACTGATGGAAGACACGCCGAAGCCGATCAGGTCACAGTTACCATGGGTGGTGTAGCCCTGAAAGTTACGGTGCAGCTTGCCTTTCTGTTGAGCAATGGCGAGTTCATCGTTCGGTAGGGCGAAGTGGTCCATGCCTATGTATTGATAGCCCGCCTGATCCAGGCTGGTGATGGCCGTACCGAAGATAGCCAGTTTCTCGGGCGCATCCGGGAGATCGGCAGAGTTAATGCGACGCTGAGGCATAAAACGCTCGGGCAAGTGAGCGTAATTAAAGATGGAGAGTCTGTCCGGGCGCATATCGATGATGCGCTCCAGTGTCTCAGCAAAGGTTGATCTGGTCTGGTGAGGTAAACCATAGATAAGATCAATATTAATAGATCGGAAGCCCAGAGTCCGGGCGTCCCGCATCACAGCCTCAATCATTTCTTCTGGCTGAACCCTGTTCACAGCAATCTGCACTCGTTCGTTCAGATCCTGAACACCGAAGCTGACGCGGTTAAAGCCGAGCTCACGTAGGGTCTTCAGGGTGTCAGGGCCCAACTCTCGAGGGTCAATTTCAATCGAGAAATCTGAGCCCTCGTTATCCTGAAGGCTGAACTTATGACGTACGTAATTCATTAGTTGTCTAAGCTGGCTATCACTCAGGTACGTTGGCGTGCCGCCCCCGAGGTGCAGTTGCTCAACCGGACGTGAGCGGTCAAGCAATGCCGCTTTCAGATCGATTTCACGGTAAAGCTCTGCCAGGTAGGCTTCTGCGCGATCTCTGTGTTTGGTCACTATTTTGTTGCAGCCACAGTAGTAACAGACGTGACGGCAGAAAGGGATATGAAAGTAGAGCGACAGTGGTTTGTCAGAATCAGCAGCCAGTGCGGAGCGCTCACAGGCATCAGACGTCGCTGGTGTAAATTCCACCGCGGTAGGATAAGAGGTGTATCTTGGCCCGGCGCGATTATAACGCTGGATCATCAATGGGTCCCAGGTGAGGTGTTGCGACATGTGCTGGCCTGTTTTTTGAATATTTGAATAAGTATTGAAGAAGTAAGTGACGATGAACGAGCAGAAGAATACGCTTGCGATCAGCCGGGCATCTTGTCCTGAATCAAATCACGGGTAGATTCAAACGTCTCTTAGTCGGTTACTGATGGATGCTGCCAACAGCCTGATGAGGAATTTGGCGGGTTTGGTCTGGTGCTGGACAGGATAGTCCCTTAAAGTGTGGGGGATTGTTGAGGTTAGGCCTCTAATGGCCTTGATTTTATCAATGATTGATCGTTTTATAGTCGCTTTCCTGACTATGTACATGAAGTGCAGCGAAAAATTCTAATAAACATGCGTACATGATTGGAGCATTTGGGGTCAGCTATGCCTAAAAAGCCGTTTACACCGGAAGAAATTGCCGCGCAGCGCGAACGAATTATGGACAGCGCGTCGCACGTGATGGCTGAGGTTGGCTTTCATCATCTGTCGATGCGAAAACTGGCATCTCAACTCGGGATGACAGCAAGCAACATCTATAACTACTTCCCTAACAAAGAATCTCTGTTCGTTTTCACCCGTCGCCGCGGTTTTGAAATGGCGTTTCAGGATATTAACGAGCAGATGAGTCAGCATCTTGACCCGCGTTCGGCACTCTATAACTTTGCCGGGCACCTGATTCAGTTTGCGCAGCGCTCACCGGGCTACTATCAGCTGATGTTCCAGCCACCCAAAATGACGCTGACAGACCCGGAAGTTGTCGATCGTGACGTGCTACTCCAGGTGGATCGTCTGGCCGAAGAATGGCAGTCGCATCTGTTAACTATGCTGGCGGACGCGGTTCCGGCGATCTCTGTTGCCTCAGAGGCACGACAGAAACAACTGGCGCTGTTTTTCGTTTCGTCCCTGCATGGACTCATTGATACTTATTACTACAAAGCCCTGCCTAAACTGCTCTCAGGCGTTGATCTGATTCCTGATGACGTTGTCGAAACACACATCGGTTGGTTGCTGGCTTCCCTCGAACATCAGGCCGAGAGCATTCACTGAGGTCCCTCAGTGCTTCGGTAACAGATCGGGTTTACTTGCTGCCTTTCGGTTGACCAGGAAGGCGGCCTTCTAAGCGATAAACGAAGGCCAGGATCTCAGCGATCACCTGATAGAGCTGTTCAGGAATTTCTTCCCCGACCTCAAGTTGCCCCAGCCAGGTGGCCAGTTCTGCATTCTCATACACCGGGACTTCGTGCGCGATGGCGACGGAAATGATAGCTTGTGCAAGATCATATTCACCGCTGGCACTGACGTGAGGGGCGTGTTCGCCATCGTAGGCCAGAGCAATGGCTTCGGTTGCGTTCAGCAGGTGCTCAGGAATCGTCATGTGTGAATATCCACCAGTGAATGTCTAATAACTGGCTGCTCGCCGGGTAATTTCCGCCCATGGCGCGCTCGCAGCTCGCCCACGTCTGCTCCGAGTAAGGTCAGGGTTTCTCGCAGTGGTCGCAATGCCTGTTGAATTTCCGACAAGGTATCTGAGGTTTCTGACCAGAAGGTCGCAGATACCGCCGGGGGACATAAGTCCAGTTCGATATCCAGCGGGCCGAGCGTTTCCAGATCAAAGTGCAGGGTGAGTTGCCAGCGCGACTGTTTCTTCTGGCCATCCTCAGGTGCGCCTTGATCGTCATCTCGTTTAAGGCACAGCAGGTCCTGCTTGATCGTGTCGTTGTCCCGCCACATCAGGGGGACCTGATACTGAGTTGTATCCTGTGTCTGCACCAGGCGAACCTGCTCGGATTCGGTCTGGGACAGGGCGGTCTGCAGTAAACGGAAGGTTTCGGGGCGCAGCCCCTCGTTGAGCGCACCTGCCAATGGATTGGTCTGGGCGCCTGATCGTGCCGCTGCCATCGTAGCGCTTCCTGCAGCGCCTTCTGACGTGGAGGCTGGGTGGTTCTGACTCCGTCCCAATATAAACAGGAGTAATCCTTTGAGGTTATCGCCGGGAATGATCGGCGAGCTTTGCAGTATTGAACTGGCGGTTGAACTGGCCGGTGAGCTACTTAGCAGAGCGGCCAGCTGGGCGGCACTTGTCTCAGAATTAGCCGGGCTGTCAGAAGACAGTTGCTTCTGCAGTGTTTCAATCGCAGAGAGCAGCGATGGCCTGGTGATCGCAGAGTTGTCGGTGCTGACGGACTGACGTAAAGACTCTGATGCGCCGCTCGCCGCGGAGCTGGCCGTTGAACTTGCCGGAGCACCAGCGTGTGCCGCGGCCTTGTTCCAGAGCGTCTTAAAAACAGAAGCGACGGTTGTCGGGGAGGATGCAGACTCACCGGACGCAGAAGCACTGCCATGCGGTGTCGCAGCAAGACGAAATAACTGGCTCTCGTAATTCAGTGGGCTATTGGATATGGCTTTGTGAAGGCCTGATGGTGAACTGAGTTGCGCCGCATCGGGCAGGTTTCTGACTAACGCCTCGGTCGGTTGCAACAGGCTGGACTGGCTATTTCTGTTAGCTCCGGCAGATGTCAGGTCATTTAACACAGCACGCAGAACGGCACTGTAGTCGGGGGTAGAGGTTGTTGCGACAGAGGGGCCTCGCAGTCCAGCACTGCCACCGACTGAATACCCGTTAGATACTGAGGCAGCCTGGGCTGGAGGCTGTCCTGATGATGTTGCTACGGATCCTGTCGGTAGTGAACTCCCTTGCGACCAGCCAGCACGCGCCATCAGTAAGGCTTTTATCGTATCCGGTAACGCTGCTGTGGAAGACGTTGCAGCGCCAGAGACGGAGGTTGGGTTCTGCTGGAGGATGGCAGAGGACGTGGTTATGCCATTGCTGGCTCTGGCGAGCTGGAGCGCGGCGGTTAATTGCAGCTGTTGCGCCATCGACTGTAACTGTGAGGCCAGTGAAGTATTCCCGGAGGCCTGAGCGGTAGGGTTAGCCGATGTCTGTGACACCTGACTCTGTGGAAGTTTAATGTCTGTAATTACGACACTGGGCGGTGTTTGTTCGGTCACTCGCAATGATACTTCGGCGCCTACCGGTAAGGGATGCGAGCTCTGAAGGTTCAGCGACTTCCCTTGAGAGGTGACTGTGATCTGCCAGTTATTTGGGCTTGAGGCGTTTCTGTCGCGTGGGCCGTTTTCTCTGACGTTATTCTTCGCGCTATCAGTGACGTCAGCGCTCGTCTGGCGACCGGATGTTGGGGGCTCAGGAGTACGCCGACTCGCTGTCACTGTGGCTGAAAACTCGACGTCTGATTTCGCGGAAGGGCCCGACGAAGCAGCTGACGATGAGCGCGCAGAAGAAGCCCCTGACGTTTCGCTGCGTACAGCCTTTGTCAGCGCGCTCTGTATCAGGGGCATATCAGGTGTTTTCATAGTTCACCTTATCGGCGCAGATTGACAAATCTTTATTGCGCTGGCTCAGCGTTGTCGTTGGCTTTTTCGGTATAATGCGTGCGCCAGATTTATTGATGACTCGCTGGCGCTTCACTTATTTGGCCATAGTATGGCCCGGAAATCGAGGTTCTGATGACGCCACAGCAGGGCGCCCAGCAAACATTACTCAGCGCGAGCGAACTCTATTGCGAGCGTGATGACCGTGTCCTTTTCGAAGGGCTGTCGCTGAGTATCTCAGATGGTGAGCTGATCCAGCTGGCAGGTCCTAATGGTGCCGGTAAAACGACGTTACTGAGGTTGCTGGCCGGGCTGAACCGCGATTTCAATGGGCAACTGCTCTGGCACAATGCGCCTATGACGACGGTGTACTCTGAGTATGCCCATCACCGCTTGTATATGGGACATCTGTCCGCGGTAAAAAAATCCCTGACCGCACTCGAGAATCTACGTTGGTTGACCGCGCAGGATAAAGCATCGGAAGAGGAACTCTGGGACGCTCTCGAACAGGTCGCGTTGGCGGGTTACGAGCATACTCCCTGCCTGCAACTCTCGGCCGGTCAGCAACGCCGTGTTGCGCTCGCACGTTTAAAAGTCAGCAAGGCCCCACTCTGGATATTGGACGAACCTTTTACCGCTCTGGATAAGGACGGTGTTTCATGGCTTGAGCGCGAACTGCAGTCTCACGTATCGAACGGTGGTGCTGTGATCATCACCAGCCATCACGCGCTGGAGGGTATTCCGGGATTACGCCGGATAGAGCTCGGAGGTGTCGCATGAGCCTGGTTCGGGCTACGGTTCGTCGAGACCTCTTGCTGGCTGCCAGAAACCCTGGTGAGTGGGCAAACCCGCTGATGTTTTTCCTGATGGTCGCGGCTTTGTTTCCGATGGCGGTCGACCCGAATCCTGAGTTTCTCTCAAAAATCGCGGGCGGCGTGATCTGGGTAGCCGCCTTGTTGGCGACGCTGTTGTCGTTAGACTCCCTGTATCGTGCGGACGTTGAAGACGGTTCACTGGAGCAATGGCTGGCATCGGGTGAATCTCTGTATGCGATGTCGCTTGGAAAAGCCTTGGTGCACTGGTGCATCAGCGGCCTGCCTCTGACTCTGATGTCGCCTTTATTAGGTGTGATGCTGCATCTGCCGGAGCACGCCTATTTCGCCTTGTTTATCAGTCTGGCAGTGGGTACTCCGGTTTTGAGTCTGCTGGGCGCCGTCGGGGCCGCGCTGACTGCCAGTCTGAGAAGCGGCGGCCTGTTACTGACGCTGTTGATTCTGCCTCTGTACGTCCCTGTGCTGATCTTTGCAGCCAGTGCGGTTTATCACGCCGGGATCGGAATGGCTTACAATGGCCAGGTTGCTATGTTGGGGGCCATGTTAGCGCTGGCTCTCGCATTAACCCCTTTTGCTGCTGGTGCAGCCTTAAAACTGAATTTATCGCGGTAACTGAATATGTGGCAGTGGCTTGTACGACTCTATCATCGACTCGGATCACCTAAGTGGTTCTATGAAATGACCGAGCGCTGGATCTTCTGGCTAGCGTTAGCGGCAGGTGGCTCGGCGATTGTCGGTCTGGTGCTTGGTTTGTTGTACGCGCCTGCAGATTATCAGCAAGGCGATAGCTTCAGAATTATCTACATCCATGTACCTGCGGCTCTGTTGGCTCAGAGTGCCTATATGATGATGGCGGTTGCCGGTGCGGTGTATCTGATCTGGCGCATGAAAATGGCGGCATGGGTGGCGAAGGTGATTGCGCCTGTCGGTGCGGCATTCTGCCTGATCGCGCTGTTGACGGGGGCTATCTGGGGTAAACCGACCTGGGGCACCTGGTGGGTCTGGGATGCGCGCCTGACGTCTATGTTGATGCTGCTGTTTCTTTACTTCGGCGTGATGGCGCTGCAGCAGGCGATGGATTCAGAGGAAGCGTCATACAAGGCGGGCGCTATTCTCGCGCTGGTCGGTCTGGTGAATATTCCGATAATTAAGTATTCGGTGGAGTGGTGGAACACGCTGCATCAGCCAGCCACCCTCAAGTTGACCGAGAAACCGTCCATGCACCCGGATATGCTCTGGCCATTGCTGATCATGATTGTCAGTACTTATCTGTTTTTCGCACTGGTTGTCATTTTGCGTACACGTAACGAAATCCTCTGGCATGAGCGTAAACGCCAGTGGGTTCGAAAGATTCTGGAGTCCTGATGGAATTTTCTTCGTTAGCTGAATTTATCGCGATGGGAAAGCACGGCTTTTATGTCTGGCTTTCGTACGGACTGACCGCCGTGATCATCGCCTTTGTTGTGATGCAGCCGATTCTGCATCGCCGTCGTTTACTGAAAGAGCAGGCCCAGCGTCTGCGTCGGGAGAAGCGTAATGCACCCTCAGCGTAAAAAACGTCTGCATCTGATTCTGTTTCTGGTTCTGGCTGTAGCATCTGCGGTCGGGCTGGCCATGTATTCACTGTCACAGAACATCAATCTGTTTCAGACGCCGACTCAGATTGCTAACGGTGAAGTGCCTCCGGGTCGCACGATTCGTGCGGGTGGTCTGGTCGTTGAAGGAAGCGTTGAACGTGATCAGCAGGGGCTTGGGGTTACCTTCCGTGTGACCGATGGTCAGTCTGAAGTGCCTGTTTTCTATGACGGTATCCTGCCGGACCTGTTCCGTGAAGGTCAGGGGATTGTGGCCTTGGGCGAGGTGAACACAGAAGGATTGTTTGTCGCTTCAGAAGTCCTGGCGAAACACGATGAAAATTACATGCCGCCTGAAGTTCAGGCAGCGCTGGAGCAAGCCCATCAGGACGGTAAAGCTCAGATGGAAGCGGCGGCCAAGGAGGCAAGCTACTGATGCTGAATACCGCAATGCTTCATCTGCCGGAGATCGGGCAGTTTGCACTGATACTGGCCTTCATTATGGCCGTCCTGCAGGTCATCGTTCCACTGTTCGGTGTGAACCGTGGACAGCTCTGGTTGATGGGCTATGCGCGCCCACTGGCCGTCGGTCAGGCGCTGTTTCTGGTGATCAGTCTGGTATTACTGGCGACCAGTTTCGTGATGGATGATTTTTCGGTTGCTTACGTGGCCGCTAACAGCAATAGCCTGCTGCCTACGCCTTATAAAATCAGTGCCGTCTGGGGGGCTCACGAGGGCTCGCTGCTGCTGTGGGTCACTATGCTGGGCCTGTGGGGCGTGGCCGTTGCTTTACTCAGTCGCTCACTGCCATTGGATATGGTTGCGCGTGTGCTGTCGATCATGGGGATGGTATCGGTTGGCTTTATCCTGTTTACCCTGGAAACCTCCAACCCCTTTGCGCGTATTCTGCCAAGCCCGCCGCAGGACGGTGCTGACCTGAATCCGCTGCTGCAGGATTTTGGTCTGATCGTACACCCACCGACACTGTATATGGGCTATGTGGGTCTGTCGGTTGCGTTCGCTTTCGCACTCGCAGCACTTATGAGCGGCCGCCTTGATGCTGCCTGGGCACGCTGGTCACGCCCATGGACCACGGCTGCCTGGATCTTTCTGACCGTCGGTATTGCTCTGGGAAGCTGGTGGGCGTACTACGAACTCGGCTGGGGCGGCTGGTGGTTCTGGGACCCGGTAGAGAATGCATCGCTTATGCCCTGGCTGGTAGCAACGGCGTTACTGCACTCTCTTGCTGTGACAGAAAAGCGTGGTCTGTTTAAAAGCTGGACGGTGCTGCTTGCGATTTTTGCCTTCTCTCTGAGTCTGTTGGGGACTTTTCTGGTGCGTTCTGGCGTTCTTACGTCGGTGCATGCATTCGCATCCGACCCGGAGCGGGGCGTATTCATTCTTGCCTTGTTAGGGATATGTGTTGGCGGCTCCTTGCTGCTTTACGCGCTCAAGGCGCCGACCGTCGCCTCGGTGGGGCGGTATGACGTTGTCTCGCGGGAGACCGCACTGCTGGTCAACAACCTGTTGCTGGTGGTGATGGCTCTGGCGGTACTGACCGGCACACTGTACCCGCTGGTGTACGATTTTATGGGGCTGGGTAAGCTGTCGGTAGGCGCGGCCTGGTTCAATACCATGTTTGTTCCTTTGACCGTGGCGCTGGCGCTATTGATGGGCGTGGGTGCTATGACCCGCTGGAAGTCCGATCGTGTCAGTCGACTCGGCGGCCAGCTTTGGATCGCAGGCGTTCTGGCCATCGTGTTCGCGATTGTTGTGGCGCTGCTGCTGTCTGAGGCTGTGAACGGCAGTGTGGTTCTTGGGCTGGGTATCTCTTTCTGGCTGATCTTTGCAACCTGTGCCGATGTGTGGAAAAAATCGAGAGGCCGTTTAGGCAAAATACCTTCACTCGGTGTGAGTTATCTGGGCATGGTGATCGCTCACGTGGGTGTTGCTGTGACGATTATCGGCGTCACTATGGTGTCCAATTACAGCATCGATAAATCGGTGCGCATGGTACCGGGGCAGGTAGAAACTCTGGGTGATTATCAGTTCGAATTTACTGAAGCCGGAACGATAGATGGGCCTAACTACACATCGCAAGCGACGCGTTTCAACCTCTATAAAGAAGGTAAGAATATTGAAGTGCTGACTGCGGAAAAGCGCCGTTATCACGCCCGAGGCAGCGTTATGACCGAGGCTGCGATAGACGTCACTCTGTTCCGTGATGTTTACATCTCTATGGGTGAAGCCCTGGAAGGTGACGCCTGGGGGATGCGTCTACAGGTTAAACCTTACATGCGTTGGGTATGGCTGGGCGCTATCTTTATGTCGCTCGGTGGCTTTATGGCCGTGCTGGATAAGCGTTACCGCCGTCGTCAGAAAAAGGAGAAGCTGGCATGAACCGTCTGCTGCTATTTATCCCGCTGGTCATCTTCGCTCTGATGGGGTTGGTCTTCTGGGTTGGCCTGGGTATCGAAGATAAAACCAGTCTGCCGTCACCGCTTATCGGTAAGCCATTTCCGGAATTCGAGCTGGGTGTCGTCGAAGACGGCAGAACCCTGACAACGAAAGATCTGCAGGGGCAACCGGCCCTGGTGAATGTGTGGGCAACCTGGTGCCCGACATGCAAAGCCGAGCACGCCTTTCTGAATGAGCTGGCAGAGCAGGGCATCCGCATCATCGGAATTAATTACAAGGATGATGTGATGAAAGCACGGGACTGGCTCAAGGCTTACGGCAATCCCTATGCATACAACCTGTCTGATCCTCAGGGAAAGCTTGGCCTCGAGCTGGGCGTGTATGGCGCTCCTGAAACCTTTCTGATTGATTCAGAAGGCATTATCCGCGGTAAGCACATTGGCGACCTGAACCCTGTGGTCTGGGAATCTCTGGGTAAACAATTCGGAGAGATGCAATGAAACACTGTCTTTGGTTGTTGTGCCTGATTGCATTGCCTTCATGGTCGGTGATTGATGGGCACAAGTATCTGTTTCAGGACCCGGAAGATGCAGCACGGTTTGAGCAGCTTGCAGAAGATCTGCGTTGCCCTAAGTGTCAGAACCAGAACCTGGCCGATTCCAATGCGCCGGTCGCTGCGGATCTCCGGGACAAGGTGTATGAGCTGATGCAGGAAGGTAAGTCTGACGATGAAGTCGTGACTTATCTGGTTGATCGCTACGGTGATTTCGTTCGTTATAAGCCACCATTCCGGTTGGATACTCTGCTGTTGTGGGGAGGCCCTGCGCTTCTTTTGCTCTCCGGAATTCTGCTGCTGGCGCTGTTGCGACGTCAGCAGGCTCAGCCCGTTGCCGAGTTGTCTGCGGAAGAGCGGGCCCGCCTCGAAGCGTTGAAATCCAGTCTCGATGAGGAAAACAAATGATTACTGGTCTGATCGGCCTGTTGGTTGTACTTCTGCTGGTGCTGTTATACCCAGCCATTCGAAATGCTCAGGCTGAAGCGGCAACCCCCGGTAAACTACAGGCTCAGGAAAACCTGAGACTCTATAAAGAGCGGGTAGCTGACGTCGAGGCGATGGACATCAGTGAAGACGACCGTAAGGCTATGATGCTTGAGCTGGACCGGGAGCTGCTGGCTGCTGCGGACAAAGCGGCAGGATTTCACACCGGGCCGGGTAAGGCTGCGCGTTTTGCCTTCACATCATTTCTGATTCTTCTGTCTCTTGCGGCGACCTACTCACTGTACATGAGCTGGGGGGCTGGCAACGAAGTCCGGGCGACACAGCTACTGGAATACTCGGCAACGTCAGAGCTATCTGAAACCGAATACAAAGAATTGGAGAAGCGACTTGATTCTGCCGGTGCTCGTGACCCCGAGAATCTGGAGTGGGCGTTTCTGAGAGGGCGGCTACTGGAAGCAGAAGCACGTTTTGCCGAAGCGGCAGAAGCCTACGAAAATCTGCTGACCAAGCTTCCGGATGAACAGGTGCAGGACCGGGCGGCCATCATGACGTCAATGGTTCAGGCGCGCTTCTTCTCGACTGGGCAGCAGGCTACGGATGAGCTCTACAATACCCTGAAAGAAGCGCTGGCACTGGCGCCAGGGCAGCGTAAACCGCTGGGTTTAGCCGGGATCATGGCTTATGAGCTGGGTAATTATCAGCAAGCCATCGAACACTGGAAGGCTCTCTGGATACAGTTGCCGGAAGGCAGTATGGAAGCCCGAACCATTGCTAATGGTATTGGTCGCGCTGCTGAAGTCTTGGAAGAGCAGGGCACTCGTGTTGACCTGAGCTGGATGGTCCCTGCGCGAGTTGAAGTGTCCGTTGCGCTGGCAGACGACGTTCGTCAGCAGGTGCCAGTCAATGCGACCGTATTTGTTCTGGCGCGTAAGCTGGATGGGCCGCCGATGCCACTCGCAGTTCAGCGTCTTGTGGTTTCCCAGTTGCCGACCACGGTCGTGCTGGATAACTCGATGGCGATGGCAGCAGGCGCCAGTATTGGTGACGTTGATGAGGTGACCATTACTGCCCGAGTTTCTCTATCCGGCCAGCCAATGGCTCAGGCGGGAGACTGGCAGGGGCAGGTCTTTAATGTTCCGACCAGAGGCTCTGAGGCCATTCAGGTGACTATCTCAGAGCAGGTCAGCGGCGAATAACAAAGCCACAAAGCCAGATAGAACAAGCAAAGATCATTACCAGCGCGCGTAATGGTCTTCGGCCAGTCCCCAGAGATTGTCGATATGGATGGTCTCGTGGGGAAGGTCGATCTCACCGCTGTATCTGCCCAGGTACTGGCGGAAGTTACTGGCGGCGATGAGGGCGTTCGTGTGATCGTGATAATTCACTACCGGATCGAAGTGGAGACGTACGCTGTTGTCGTGTGATGTGACTGACCAGCCAGAGTCTGTATCTTCTCGGTTAAACTGAAAATGGACGCCGGGCATGACCGTCGGTACCCCATCTATCCATAGCGTATTTTCACTGAAGCCAGTTTCGTTCACGCCAGCAGACAGGTTCAGCCCGATCTTACGTTGATCGTTCAGGCGCCCGGAAATACTGGCCCAGTTCCAGCTGGTTTCATGGCGCATGTAGCCACCTGTCCAGTCGACACCGGCCAGTGCCCGAAGTGATTCGAGATTATAGGTGCGACCTTGCCACTGCACTTCACCCTGACACACCCGAGCATTGCTTTTCTGGGTATATGTCCAGCCACTGAAGCCGGTGCGGGTACAGACCGACATCGGGAGGTAATGCGTGCTCTCATCGATACTGGCCCGAATACTGGTGCCATCGGCCATACTGACGCGCACCTGTCGCACGCCGGGTCGGTTACTGGCTTTTATGGTCAGTCGGTTGCGGCCTTTTACGAAGCTGACGATGTCCTGATTAGGTTGCTGCCCGAAACGAAGTCCACGACGGAAGGGGCGCGTGAACCGATATTCTTTCCAGCGTTCTGCTGACTGATCATACAAATACAGAAAGGCATGACTGGCGAAACGAAGGCGCACAATAGCCAGACCGATGAACAAAGGATCTGCAGAAATAGAAACAAACTGGAACTGATTAAAGTGCTGGTCGCGCTTTTTCGGCAGGATTGGCTTTCCCATCGGGGTGCGCAGCTTGTAGTCGCGAAAATTTATATCGCTGACAGGGGTGTCAAAGCGCCCAAAAAGAGGTTGTCCATGTTCATCAATCAGGCGGTCACGCGGCGTCATCATCTTTCCTGTAGCTGTTTACGCATGCGGCTATTAAAACAGAAAAGATGGCCTGATTAGAGGTGTCTTATGAGACCTGCGTCACACCCATTGAAGTCCCTGACGGGTGTGAGGCGTATTAACGGAAGGCGGCGCGCATGGCTGCCAGAGAATCCTGGTCGGCTTTGAAGCGCAGTTTCAGGTAGACACCCTGTGCGGTGAAGTTCGCGGCAGAGAAGTCGCTGTCGATGAAGCCCGTGAAGTTATAGCCCACGCCAACCCAGGTGTTAGTGGCTGGAATAAAGCCAACGGAGAGGCCTGCGCCGTGGCTTACCTGGCCTGCTTCGTAGGCGTGTAGACGGCGACCATGGGCACCGACATCCCAGCGGTCTGTCAGGTGGTGGCGCCATTCTGCGGCCATGAAATCGGTGGTCGAGGCGTAATTATCGCCATCGTATTGGTTAAGAACACGCTTGATGCCATATTGCCCAGCGAGCTGATCGCGGCCGGTAATCATCCAGTTCAGGTGCGCATTGTTAATCAGTTTGCGGGTACGGTCAGGGGCACCGATACCGCCGATGGTGTCCTGAACCCAGCGCGTCTGCCACAGCAATGCATACGGGTTTACGCGAGGGCGCAGGGCCAGATCAAAACGCAGGTCGAGTTGGTTTGCGTAGTACTCAGTGCCTGATTCATTGAACCAGTCGACGCTGCCGCCCGCCGCCAGCGCATCGTTCAGCGGATGATACAGATTACTGCGTGCTACCCACTTATCGAGGGTCGTGCCGTTGCGGTATTCGAGGCGGTTGTTCCACTGCCACTGCTCGGTTCTGAACGCCGAGCCTGCGTGGACTGCGTGGAAGTTTTCTGTGGTGGCATCTTCCACCGGCACGCTGTTCTCAAGGTCTTTGGATTGCTCAAAGCCAGCGCTCAGGCTCCAATTATCGTTGAGTAGGAAGTCCTGAGTTAAGCCAGATACAGCAAAGAGACGGTAGTTATCATCGACTTCAACCTGTTCAATGCTTTGTTCTGCGCGTGCGCCGGCCCAAGGCGTCGCGCGAATACCCATAATAGAACGCTCCGGCGCATCATCGCTGAACCCGGTTTCGTGCTCGGCGAAAATACTGTAATTGCGTGAAATCTGGTAATCAGCGCCAAGCAGCATACGATCGTAAGCATCTGAGCGTTCAGAGATATTTGTCAGAAGCTGGCTGCTCAGGGTCAGTCTATTATTCAGGACGCGCTGGCTATAGCCCAGGCTCAGCTGATCGGTATACAAGGTGTTATCCAGACTCTCCTGCTGAGCTGCAATCAAGCCCAAAGAAACCTGTTGGTTGTCGCTCAGGCGGTGAATCCAGTCGGTCTGAGCCTGATAGCTATCGAAGCCTGTGGTCAGACCCAGACGGTGGAAGGTCATGACCTGCAGGCGGTTATCATCATTGATGTACCAGTTACCTTCGATACCTTCTTTGCGGAAGTCATTTTCGCCGACGGATGTCTGGTCCAGACCAAAGCCATCTTCCTGTTCGCGGATATACGCACGGGCATCAAATTTATCGTCGCGGTGAGAGACTTCAACCAGATGAGCGTTCGCAGTATCAGTGTTACCGGAAACCACTTCTTCAGATTGAGCAATCTCGGCTTTGACTTCGGTTTTACCGAGTTTGAGCGTCGCGTCAGCAGCGCGCAGATGACGGTCGTCTCCGCTCTGGTTCTGCGTAATCGTCGTCACGCCGGCACGAACCTTATCGTCAAGCAGCTTTACGCCTGCGCGACCACCGGCGATGTAGCCCAGGTCTCCGTCTGATTCGACTTCGTATTCGACAACGATGTACTGAGGGTTAAAGCTGTCATCGGTGCTGGCGACTGGCCCTTTGAAGTAGAGCGTGCCGTCAGAGTAATCGATTACGTAATCGACGTTACGGGTCAGGGTGGTGGTCGACAGAATGTTCTCACTGCGGTAACGGTCACGGACGATCAGGCGAACCTGCTCGCTGTTGAGTACCAGCTGCTGATTTTTCAGGCGATACAGACCAGAAGTACCATCCCCCTGAATCTCCTCACGCATAAAGCCCTGATCCGTCTGGCTGACGAAACCGGAGAATTCAGCAATGTCGCCCTGATACACGGTCTGGATACCGGTCAGTTTACGACTGTAGCGGCCAAGCTCCGTGACGGTCAGGTTGGTGTCGATATCACCAAATACTGTGTAGAAACGCTCTTTTTCAACCCGGACATACAGTTTACGGGCTGAGCTGGCATCGAGTTGCTGCTGGCTGGCGTCACCGTAGAGGGTGTAATACCGGTCTGGCTCAATGAGGCGCGCGAAAGGCTCGGCGTCTTCTTTGCCCGAGTCGTACGCTGCAGTGACCAGCCACTCGCCCAGAACCTGACCCTGAGCGAAGAAGGCCAGACGCCCGTCGTGGTAAATGTTGTCATCAACCCCGGCGGCTTTCATTGAGTCACTGTTGCCACCATTGGCGTTATAGCCGACGGCCAGATCACCCAGACCCACAAAGATCCATTCACGTTCTTTTGGCTTCAGCCAGGCGCGGATTTCGTCGGTCTGACCATTGCTGTGCTTGAAGCGCATGACCACCTCTCCCGAGCGGAAAGTCGGGGCCAGACGAATATGTGCAATACCATCCTGACCAACCTGATAGGCAGGTTTCTGCATGTCGGTCAGCGGACTGATCTCTTGTTCGCGTTGTTCACTATAGAGAGTGTATGGCTCAAGGATTTCGACCTGACCCTGAACGTTAGCGCGAATCGGGAAGCCTTCTTTGTCAGTCAGGCGCACGGCTACGACAGGTGGATTAATACCGTCGGCGACCAGCATGCTTTCGTCTTTTATAAACTCGGCCTTGGCTGGCGCTTCGGCAAAGTGCACGGTTTTCTTGATACGTTTGACGACACGACCGGCCGTATCCATCACTGTCACTTCGAAATGGTTAGGGCCAGACATCAGGTCAACACCACGCCATTGGCTGATCACCAGATCGCGGGTTTTACTACTGGTGTTGCCGTCGAAGTTCAGGGCACTCACAGGTTTACCGTTCAACGTCAGTGTGGCGCGTTGTTTCTTGGAATGAGATACCGCAATCTTGGTTGAGCTGATTGATGGGCTGCGATCCAGAGGTGGCCAGATCCACTGAGCTTCATCCGGCGCGGTACGGAACCAGTTTTCGTCATATTCAGGGATGGCCATTTCGGATGGCAGGCGTGCTGGATTACCTGCTGCTGTGGCTAATAGGCCGGTAAGTCCGGGAATCAGGGATTGTACTTTAGCGACCTGAACATCACTGCCAGCACTCGCCAGATCAACCACTGCATCAGCGTTGAGGACTTTCACTTCAACACGTCGGTTCTGTGCGCGGCCTTCGGCGGTTCGGTTTGAAGCAACAGGTTCAGAAGGCCCTCGCCCCTCAGCGATGATTTGTGAGCGTGGAATACCCAGTTCATTGGCGAGGAAATCCGCGACCGAGTCAGCACGCGCTTCAGACAGCACCTGGTTATTGGCAAAGATATGCTGCACGCGGCTGGAAATCCGTGAGCTGTCGGTGTGGCCAATCACTTTGAGTTCGAGGTTGCCGAGACCATCCAGTGCTTCAATCACATTCACCAGGTTCAGCTTATCTTCTTCCGTCAGAATGTCTGAGAAGTTGGCAAACTTTGGCGGTACGACAGGTTTCACGTTTTCTTCTTTCGGCGGCAGCACCAGCTTGATTGAGGTGCTGACCGGCTGAATCTGTTGCGGAGACTGAGCATCTGCCTGGAAGCGGGTGACCGCACGAGTGATGAGTTCACCCATGGGAGCGCGGTCACTGATGTACGCATTGAACTCAATGACGTTCTGCCATTCTTCAGGTTTGTCGTTCAGACGGTAAACGAGAGTACCGTAAGTGACCGTCGGGTCTTCAATCGCCCGGCCATCCAGTGTGCTTGAGCCAGTTTCGTATACAAGGCCCTCTGGTAGCGAAATCATGCCTGTCACATTCTGCAGGGGCAGGCCGTTGCCATCCAGTGTAAAGCGGTAACGTACCTTATGGTCAACCGGTGATGCGTATGGACGCTCGTTTATTTCTTCCGCTGTGAATGGCAGCAGAGCGTGGTCAAGTTGTTGGCGAATTTCGCCGACTTCCGGTTCGCGCATCTTCAGGAAGAAATCAACGCGCCAGAAGCTACCCGGCTGCACATCAACGAACTGGCTGTAGCTGCGACCAGCGTGGAAGCCGCGCTGCGGACACTCCATCAGTTCCATGTATGGCGGGATGGTGGCCGTGTCCATCTGCACAACGTGGGTGCCCGGAGTGACGTCTTCGATGTGCCATTCGCCATTTTCATCTGACACGACATAGGTGCCGTCTTCCATAAACAGGCGGATATCCGGGACACCGTCGACCGAGGCCTGGTTGCCTTCACAATCATCAAGGTAAATACGACCGAACAGGCGGGCCGTATCTTTGAAGAATTCATCGCGGATAATGACCTTAGCGCTGGCATCGTTTGCGACCAGTACATCGTCGTTCAGAGATACCCGGTTGACCACTTCACCTTTCGCCAGTGCTGTGACCTGCGCAACATAGGTCAGTTGCAGTCGCTCGAAGGCCTGGATGGTGGCAATGGGCAGGGTCAGGGTGCGACCGTCACGACTGAGGTCGAAGTCGACTTTCTCGTTGTTCAGGCGGGCAGAGCCTTCCATGTAGCGAAGACCGGCGGGCAGCTGGTCGACAAGAGTGACGTCGCTAGCATCAACTTCGTTGTTAACGAGGTTAATGGTGAACTTGAGGCTGTCGCCAATGCCGGCTTCATTGTAATCAGACTGCTTGCTCAGCAGCAGGCTGTTATCCAGCGGGTCAGCACCGATATCTGTGCGGAATACCTGATTGTTAACGCTGAACGTTTCGCCGCGCGAAATGCCTGTGACATCAAACGGGCCGTTGAGCGTATCGCGCAGGGTCTCGTCATCAATTTCCGAAGGCACCCGGAAGGTGGCCGGGCCTTCGATTTCAAGGAAGTAGTTACCGTCTTCAACGTACGGGAACCAGAACTGACCGGCAGCAAACTCGGGTTTCACCGCAGTGGCCTGTACACTGCCAGCCTGCATTCTACTGGCCTGAAGATTACCCGCCGGACCGCTGACAACCGTAACAGGGTAGGGCGTTACACCGTCTTCGTAGAATACCTTGTCAGTTGCTGGTAGTCCGGTATCTGCATTCATCAGAGTTACGCTGACACCGTTCACCGGGCTGCCATCGCTGGAGCTGAATACTCGGGACACCGGATTAAACAGAGTCTGAGCAGCAACGCTGTCGGCAGGGTCGGTCGGGTCGGTATAGCTTACCGAAAGCTCTGTGCCTGTCTTCACCGAAATAATACCGTCGTAGGGCTGTGTGCCCTGATTGGTATCCTGGCTCGGCAGGACGGCAGCGAAAATACCTGTATTATCGCCGGTTTCAAAAAGGGTCAGTTGTTCGGTATCACTGCCGCCTGGTGTTGTGATAGTCACAACTATGGTGTCCGGACGGGCGGGATTCAGGTTCTTGTCCTGATCTTCAACAATGATGATGACCGGCTCACCTGCACGGTAACCGAATTCATCATCCGAAATATTTACGGTGGCCGGGAAGTTAATGGTGTTGCCATTTTCATCTTCAAAGCCGGTATACGGAGTAAAGTTACCCTGCCCATCGCCATAGTCGGTGCCATTGAGAGTTAATGGCGTGCCGTCGTCATCAATATGAGCAAGACGGATATTGGCTGGGGTAGGAACCACAGGACCCGGATTTACTTCCTGAGTCGTCAGGCTGGCCGAGTCACTGCGGGTAAAGCTTTCTGCGTTGACAGAATAGGTCGCGATAACCGTGTTAGTGATCTCTGTTCCGGTTGGCGTCACTGCCGCCTGCGCGGAGTGTGCCAGCAACACAGACAACAGGACGCCCAGAGCGTGCTTGGCGCTCCGGTGCAGTCGGGTTGTCAGTGTCGGGAACAGAGATCTCATTAACATTTTCTGTCAGTTAACCTGGTTAACCATCGTTTCAGTCAATCGTTACCTGGAAGGTAATGACGTTGGTTTCCTGATTCGCAGGGTCAGCATCGCCATCGACGGTGCCCAGATTCACGGTGACTGTGTCGGTACCAGCGTCGTAGCTTGCAATTGCCGCATCGACAGCAACCGGGGTCGTTGCACCGTCCATTGCGACCAGCAGGCTGTCTGCTACGTAGGTGGTATCAGCAGGAATCGCATCGGTAACGACCACATTGGTCGCATCCGCGGTACCTGTGTTTGTCAGAGTGATGGTGTACTCAACTACAGCGCCAGGAATGGCTTTTGGATTATCCGTGCCGTTCAGAGGATCACTGATGATTGCCGATGTTTTGGTCAGGTTGCCCAGCCCCTCAAGGTTCGGGAATACCAGAAGCAGCACATCGGTGAGTATTTCCTGGTTGTCAGCGTCGGTGTCGGCGTAGACCACTTCGATGCTGGTCGCACCGTTGGCGATCGCTGCGTCGTCTTCAGAACCGTTGGTCGGATCGTTGTCGCCAGTATCCAGCTGATATGTCGTTCCGTCGATGGTTGAAGCGACACCGTTGACCGTGACTGTGGTCAGAGCGACATCTTTGTCTGCGCCATCGATTTCCGCCTTCGGTACTGTGATAAATACAGTAATTGTCTCGTCGGCTAGCACTTCTGCCGTCGGGCCGGTGAGCAGGGTATCGGCGGCGTCAAGGACTCCGGGTGTTCCATTTACAGGATCATCAACGTAGTAACTGTATGTCGTACCGGTATCGATGTTATCCGTGTAAGTGGTGCCATTAACGTCAAGAGTCGTGCCTGTTTCGTTGCCAGCAGCCACAGTGAACGACGTTGGCGAGTTACCATCGTTGGTAATCTGAACCGCAGCAATGGTTACGTTGTCAGCCTCAAGAGAGGTCTGATTGGGTTCTGTGGTCAGCAGACGCGTCAGGGCATAGTCGACTTTGATGTCGACGTTGAAAACGTCCTGAGCCTCAACAGCATCCTGATCTACTCCATTTATCTGGTAGTTCAGAATGGCCGTGTTAGTGACCTCGGTCCCGGCAGCAGTTCCGGCGGCGTGAACCTGAAACGACATTGTACTGAGTGTTGCCAGTACAACGGGGCTGATCAGTTTTACGTGCTTATTCATATTTCACCTCCAGCCTGGGATTACTTAACCCGGACCTGAAATTCGACAAAGCCAGTTGCAGACGGCGCTAAAGGCGCATCAACAATCCAGCGAATACTTTGGATATCTTTCGCACCGGCAGGGCGGATTTCGCCGTTTTCCAATACGTTCAGCTCACTCACAGGAGCAAACTGAGAACCATCCACCGACAGGGTGATGGAGGTACCTGCGCCGTTGGCACTGTTCATGATGTAAACAGTGTTTTCCGGCACAGGGTTCTTGATGGTGACGCCACTGACCGGCTCGCTTCCGGTGTTGACGTACGTGATGCGGTAGCCGACTTTGTCGCCAGGAGCGATTTTGTCGGCTTCCAGCCACTCTTCAGCCACGCTTCCGTCGTCCTGGGTAGCCATCACCACCTTATAGGGCTGTGATTCCAGGCTGACTGTGGCAAATGCCGACAAAGGCAGGAGCAGGAGTAATGTGGTCAGTAAGCGCATATGTCACCTCAATATCAGTTGATTTCAGCCTGAAGGCGGATTTCTACCGTTGTGTTTTCAGTCAGAGTGCCCAGGGTTACTGACACGTCAGAACCTGCAACGTCGACTTCGTCGTCACCGGCAAGGTCAGTTTTTGCTGCACCGTCGATCGTTACGGAATCGGCTACCAGCGTCATAGACAGTGGAATGGAGTCAGCCACGACCAGGTTGTTAACGTCGCCGTTTACCGCAGTTGCAGTAATCAGGTAAGTAACGATGGTGCCTGGGATGTCAGTCGTGCCACCGAATGGGTCAACGCGGCTCTCAATAGATTTATCCAGATCGATGTAGGCATCAGTGATCAGAGTGCCAACCACGAAGGTACCTGTGTCTGTATCGGTAACCGCAGTACCAACCACAGCGCCTGCTGGAGTGTTGGTGCCCTGACCTGGCAGCAGAGTACCCGGAGCAGCGGTTGCAGCGCCCGGCGTTGCTGATGTCGCAGTCAGTTCAAGTTCAGCTTGCTGGCCAGTCGCCGCAGTACCTGGGATGTTACCCACGATAAATACGGTGGCTGACTCGTCAGCGTCCAGTACCAGGTCAGCAGTGACTACCTGATCGCCAGTGTTGAACACGCCGTCGTTGTTGCTGTCGAGGTAAACAGTCACGCTTTCAGCGTCAAAGTCATCACCAGCCAGGTTGGCTGCTGTCAGGGTGAAGGCTTCGGTACCGTTACCTGTGTTGGTGACGGTAAACTCCAGCACCTGATTCGCACCGCCCGGCTGAGTTTCTACCGGTACTGTGTTTTCGGCTGTGACGTTAACGTTAATCAGCTCGGCAACAGTGATATCTGGTGCTGTTGCTGATGTGCTGCCAGGGTTGCCCGTTGCCGGGTCATCAAAGGTAGCGGTTGCGGTGTTGGTAATGATTGAACCTGCATCTGTACCTGCAGCCCAGGTTGCCGTAGAGGCAGCCAGGCCCGCAGTCAGCAGGGCGATTTTACTGATGGTCTTCATAGGGATCTCCTTAGTTGACCTTTACTTGATAAAAAATGCTGAATTCAGGACTGCCGTCTTCGTCCGTACCCGGCATAGAGCCTCCGAGACGGATTCGGATATCTGTTATCAGCGGATCGAAACCTTCGGCATCCGGCGTTGGCTGGTAGTCAAACGTCGTGCCGTTGTTGTTTGAGAACTCGATGTCGTCTGCAGTCGATGTCAGGTTTTCAAAATTCAGGGTCAGGGTGCTGGCGGTCGCGCCTTCTGTCAGAGTGATGGGGCTGACACTGGCGTCAGTACCAACGAAGAAAGCCGTGTCAGCCGGTAAGCTGTCAGTAATGGTGACTGTATCTGTGTCGGCGGTACCCTCACCTGTGTTAGTCACCGCCAGTTCATACTCAATCAGAGCGCCTGGAATGGCCTTAGGGTTGGCACTGCCGTTAATCGGGTCACTGGTTACCTGAAGCGATTTATTCATGGTCAGCTGCGCCGGTTGAAGCAGAGGGACGGTTACCGTCCGTACGTTAAATACGGTGCCTTCGTAGCCTTCATCAGCCCTGACGGTGAACAACCAGTCGCCGCTCTGAGCGTCGGATGCTGTGGTGTAGGGGTACTCAACTGTCACGGTTGATGGCGTGGTATTCACCGAGGACATCACAGCCAGGCTGACGGGAACCTCACCACTGGCAGCATTAATGGTCAGGCGGGTATTCGTAACGTCGTAGGCTCCAAAGGGGTCAGTGACATCTGCACGGACAAAATATGCGGTTCCAGGATTGATTGAACTGACAGGGCTGCCATCTGGGTAGGCCTGATCGTATAGCTCAACAAGATCGACACTGATCACTGTGTTAGAGGTCAGTGCCACCAATGAAATAACGCCATTATCAGAGCTGTAGACCCTGAGGTTGCGGTACTGAGGGAAGTCTGCAGAACCGCCAACCCGGCTCTGGGTGACAGCCAGACGCAGGGCATCCCCAGCGAGTAAAGGCTGGTTGCTGGAGACGGCCATATCAAACTGGAAGGTCCGCACAGAATCACTTGAGACAGTATTCGCTGCCGTCAGCAGACTCACCTGTTGGGTATCTGACGCAATGGTTGTTGAAGACCCGTTGCTTACTCTGATCAGAGAGACGGTTACGTTGTGCTGATATTCGTTGTTATTGCCCTGGCCTGCCGTCAGGTTGTTCTCGAGGCGCAATGTCACCGGAATAGGGCTGGAGTAATCCAGTTCCACATCGGTCTGGAGTGCCGGAGTCAGGGTCCATTGAACCGTCTGCTGATCATTCACTACCTGAAAACCGCCTGACGTATCGGCAATCCGGGTCAGGGTACTGTCGGGTTGCAGGTACAGGGGCTTATTACCGCTGTTGCCGAGGGCATTGTTGATAGTGACTGTGGGCGAGGTCATCGGATAATTGACCGCCGGATTACCCACAGTCGCGACGTTGGTAATGGTCTCACCGTCTTGCGCCCCGGCGGAAATAACAGCGTCAACGACAACATTCACTGTTGCCCCGGCAGGAATCGTCAGGTTACTGATCTCGACGATGCCAGTGCTATTGTCACCAGCAGGTGCAGGCTGACTGTTATTGATTGAACCACCTGGACGGCTGAACACACTGAATGAGGATATCAGCGCTGGCATCGGGTCGGTCAGAGTCACAGCGGTCGCGTTGAAGTTACTGCTGTTCGACAGACTCATGGTATAGCGCAGGGTGTCTCCGGGCAGGACCTGACCACCATTGAGATCGAGCACGCTTTTGACTGATGAGGACAGGTTCGCGTCCTGCAGCTGAACAGTAAGATCATTGGTATTGTTGGCCAGGCGGTTGTCGAAGTTCACGCCTTCAAGGCTGGCATTGCCACTGATCTGGCTTTGTGTGGTCGCCGACGTATCAAAAATAACGGTCAGGGGCGGTGCTTGATTACCGACAGGGATAATCTGATTGTAGGTACACAGCAGCTCACTGCCGCTGACTGAACAGTTCCAGTCAGTACCTGAGTAACTATCGAGCGTCAGGCCGTCATTCAGTGGGATGCGGATGACACTTCCCTGAGGCGCGTCCAAAGGACCATTGTTTGACGCGGTGAAGGTATAGATTGCATCGGCTCCGCGGGATATGCGGGCAGGTGCGCTGGTATCCAGTATGAGGTCGGAGACAGGTTCATTCGGTACACTGATGATTTCTGCAGTAAGAAAAACCAGATCCTGACCGGAAGAGTAGGTGGTTGTTACTGAGGTGTTACCCGGCGTTAGATATTGTCCTACCTGAAAGTCATCAATATCGACGCCCGGCGAGTTACCTTTGATATTCGAGAACGAATTAAACTGATTATTCGTTGGATTACCTCCATCGGTGAGGCTATTGCCCTCGAATACCAGAGCCTCATTCTGACCATTGAAGCTTTGTGAATTGCTATCGTCGCCTTCCCAGGTGATGTGCGCGTGTTTCGCGCCGAGAGATTGGGCGTTCTGCGAAATAATAAAATTATCGGGGGCTAATGTAATCGACTGCCCACGGAACGAGCGGAAGCCATCGTAGAGGTTAACCACACGTAGCGGCTCACTGGCATTTTCATAGATAATCAGAAGTGCCCAGCCACCGTATGCTGTCGCATAATCGCAGTAAGGGGTCTGTGCTCGCGTGAAATTTACACCACTGACTGTGTATGTGCCCGAGCCGTTGACCAAGCCGGTGACATTAGCGCGCGAACTATAGTAAATGGAATTAAAGCTTTGCCCCTGTTGTCCAGGGATGACGTAAGACTGCTCGTACGTATAGCCCGCAGTGACCTGAGCGCCATTCAACGTAGCCGTGTTGTCGGCGTTACCCGAACCGGACCAATACAGGTAAGCAGCTTCGACGTTGCTTCCCGCGGGAAGTGTAATGGAATCGCTTGACGAGGCCAGGGGAGTCTGACATCCATTCGTACCCTGACGGAAATGGCCACCTAATAACTCGTAATTCAGATTGCCCGCGAGGCTGTCCCGCAGAAGGATTTCGCCATTGCTCAGGCTCTGCGAGGCCACCGTAATGGGTGGAGCGGCGATTTGCGTATCGGAAGAACCCGAGCTAACCACTGCTATATTGGAGATTACAGCACCCTGTGGCGCACTGGCCGAGACCGTCGCATCTATAACAATTTCTTCGCTGCCGTTGGCGGCAACCGACATATTATTGATGACCACAACGCCAGTGCCATTAGCCCCCGCCGTCGCTGGCTGGCTGTTGTTAACACTGCCCGCAGGCTGGCGGATAACATTAAAGCCGTTTATGTACTGCGGCATATTGTCGGTGAGCGTCACGTTGTTGGCGTTGAAGCTGCTGTTGTTGATGAGGTCAATGGTGAAACGGAGAGTGTCACCGGGGTAGAGCTGACCACCATTGAGATCGATGACGCTTTTTACAGACGCAGAAAAATCCGCATCCTGAATATCGATGCTGACCGCGTCTGTGTTATCGAACAGGTTGTTGTCAAAATTGACGCCGCTGACTGTGGCTTCCGTCGTGACGCTGCTGGCGGTACTGCCTGAGGTCGACAGCAGCATGGAAAGCGGTGGCGTTGTGGTATTAATGGTCAGAGGTGAGTTATAGGTACATGTCACTTCTGAGGTGTTTGCGGAGCAACCCCAGTTCGTACCTTCGGCACTGACGAAGCTGGTCTCAGAGCCCAGGGGAATGGTGACGACGCTTCCAGCAGGCTCATTACTCGGCCCCTGGTTTGTTACTGATAAGCTGTAGGTAATATCAGAGCCACGGGATACGAGGGTATCGAAGCTCTGAATATCGACCGCCAGATCGCTGACAGCTTCATTCGGGATACTGATGATTTCGGCGCTGAGGAAAACCCTGTCCTGACCAGAGGAATACGTTGTGGTGACGCTGGTCTGGCCTGCCTGCAGGAAATTACCAATCTGATAAACATCAAGGTCTACCCCTGATGTGTTCGAGCTGGTGCTATTGGAGTACGAGTTAAACTGATTGCCCGCGGGATTGCCCGTACCAGTCAGGTTGCTGCCGTTGAAGATCAGAGCTTCGGACACACCGTTGAGTGTCTGAGAGTTCCCTGTGTCACCTTCCCAGGTGATATGGCCGTGGCGACCTTGTTTCAGTGAAGGATTGTCAGAGACGATAAAGTTGCTTGGGGTAAGAGTAATTGATCTACCCCAGTAATCGCGGAAGCCGTCAAACAGGTTGACCACCCGCAGAGGCTCATTGGTATTCTCATACACCACCAACAACGCCCAGCCGCCATAGACATTGGCGACATCACAGTATGGCTGGCTGGTATCGAAGGTCAGACCGCTAACACTATAGATACCAGAACCATTGATTCGATTACTGACATCCGCGCGGGCACTGAAGTAGTTACGGTTTTCAACAACCAGACTGTAGGAGACACCCGCATTTACTGTGGCGCCGTTCAGAGACACTGTATTGTCGGCCTGGCCTGAACCCGACCAGTAAAGATACGCGGCACGAATGGTACTACCAGCCGGAATCTGTAACGCGGCGCTGGAGGATTGCAACGCCTGGCATTGGTTGAATGAGCTGCCGTCTCTCAGAGAGGCCCCGGTCAGAGCAAAGGCAATGTTGCCTGCATAGCTTTTATACAGCTCTATCTCTTTCGCATGGGAGAGGGCGCTGAAGAAAAGTAACTGAATCGTGATAACGCAGAAAACCAGAGCGGATATCCATCGGCTCTGGTTATGGTTGGCACAAGACACCCGCCCGCAAATACTAGCAGGTAGAGCCAGATTCAAATGATTACTTCCCCAAGCAATATTATGCGTCACGCACTCGCCGATGACTGCACACCGGTTAAATTGCGTCACAAATCGAAATTTTGCGTAATATTAAGGCCGGTAATGTTACGCGTCAATTAACTGATAAAGTGTTAATTAAATGAGAAATATACGTAAAAACAGTTAGTTGGCGAAGATCTCTACAACTGAGTGGTAGCTATGTTGTAATTCTGACAGTTTGGGTCTTATTGTTGCGTAAATCATCCTAATAACGGCGAGGAACTCACATTAAGATCGCTCTGTCGGGATTGGCCACTCCGGAGAACTGTTTGTCAGGTGAGTGTAAATCAGCAATATCGGGGGGGGTTTCCTGCCAGTGGTATCCGGCAAGGAGACTGGGTGTAACATAATGTAAAAAGCCCGGCACTTGCCGGGCTTTCGTTTTTCTGGGGTATTCCGACGAATCAGAAGGCGTATTTAGTGGTAAAGTAAAGACGGTTCATACTGGCTTCGTCGCCACCTTCACGTTCTACGGTGGCTGTACTGAATTCCGCGCCGTAGGTCAGTTTCGCAACGGGGGAGCGCATGACATTTACGCGTACACTGGATGCGTCTGTAACAGGAGCACTGGTAAAGGTTGCATCATCATCATAGTCTGCGGACAGCATGCCGTAGATCAGACTTGAGCGCCATTCGCTGTTCCAGTGGTGACGGTAGGAAATAAATGCAGCGGTTGTTTCACTGGCTTCGAGGTCGTCGCCTACCAGAGAGGCATCCGCGACGGCACCCAAGCCAACGTAACGGCCAACACCGCTACCAGCGGTTGCGCTGAATTTCAGATCGTCTTTACCGATCATTACTTTACCGGACAGATTGACGCCATAACCGATAGTTGTGGTGTCGTCGTCTTCAAGAGCACCGTCGTAGGTTAGTTGACGCACCAGAGCAGCAGCTACGAGATCAGCGTTGCCCGCTTTGATTTTGTAGCTGGCAGTGATATCCGGAATCATGCCGTTGTCACCGCTATCGCCGGCACCGGTTGTCTGCGGGTTTTCCAGAGCAATCGCGAGGTCGCCCATGGTATAGCGCACCTGAGATTGGCGGATAAATACGGTGGATTCACTTGGGCCAATAAAGTCAGCAGACTCAGGGAGAGCGCCCACATTCATAAAGTTTGACCAGGTTTGACCGACGAGTAAGCCGTCGTATTTGATAAAGGCATGGCGCAGGCGTGGACCGTAGGAATTCGAAACGACCTCGTTACCGCCCGCACCTTCAAAATCCAGCTCGATAAATGTCGTGACGGATTTGTCGTTGCCGACGTCCGTGACAGTTTTGAAGTTGAAACGCGACGTTCGGGCTGTCAGATCAAGCTCTGTCGTGTCTGGCTCGACTCCAGGCTGGATGGTAGACGGAACATAAAATTCCCTGCCCAGTCCGTCATTCACGTTGCCATCGGAATATGAACTCAGCATGGCATCCATTTTAATGAAACCGCCGAAGCTGAACTCGGTGTTAGCAGCATTCACAGCCATGGGTAGTGCTGCGGCCATCAGAATTAAGGGTGTTTTGCGCATGCTTACTCTCCTGATTATTGTTTGAGCAATTTCACTATGGTGCACAAAATCTGTGCAGCGGAATTAGCCAATAGTCGAAGCCACTTAAGTCGAAGGCATATATACGGTCACCAGCAAGTCTGGCCTGAAAGAGAGAACTGCTTTGGGGAATGGGTGCTTTTGTTGTCTCTTGTGACTTAACTGACTAGTCTGTGAGTAAGTAGAAATGAAGACCTGAAGTCTCAGAACGGGGCGGGCAGTTGATTATCCGGGCAAACCATCGCTAGACCATCGTCTAATTCAGGTGTGGCGCAGGATTGCAGACACTGAAACCAATCGGAAGCCGTGACAGGGCCGTGTTTTCACAGGAGAAATAATAATGAGTGATCAGCCAAAGGCGAATGAAAAGATTTACAGCGTGAAACCAGAATACGCCGACAGCGCCTGGATCAACAATGAAAAGTACCTGGAAATGTACCAGCAGTCAGTGGTGAACCCAGAGGGCTTCTGGCGCGATCAGGCTAACGACCGTATCGACTGGATCAAACCTTTCAGTAAAGTCCGCAACGTATCGTTTGATGATCACAACGTGGATATCCGCTGGTTTGAGGACGGTACACTCAACGCGGCTGCCAACTGCCTGGATCGCCACCTGGAAACCCGTGGAGACCAGACCGCTATTATCTGGGAAGGCGACAACCCAGAAGAAGATCGCACTATTACCTATCGCGAACTGCATGACGAAGTATCCCGTTTCGGTAACGCACTGAGAAGTCAGGGTGTGCGCAAAGGTGACGTCGTATGCATCTACATGCCGATGATTCCCGAAGCGGCCGTCGCCATGTTGGCGTGTGCCCGTATCGGCGCCATTCATTCGGTCGTCTTTGGCGGTTTTTCGCCGGATGCACTGGCAGGGCGTATTGAAGACAGTAATGCCAAAATCGTGATCACCGCAGACGAAGGTGTCCGCGCTGGCCGGGCCGTTGCTCTGAAAGCTAACGTAGACGAAGCCTTAACTCACCCAAGCATTCGTTCACTGGAAAAGGTCATTGTTGTTAAGCGGACCGGAGGTGACATTGCATGGCATGATGCGCGCGATGTCTGGTACGAAGATCTGGTTAAGATTGCCTCTCCAAATTGCCCAGCTGAAGAGATGGGTGCAGAAGATCCGTTATTTATTCTCTATACCTCGGGCTCGACCGGTAAGCCGAAGGGAGTACTGCACACTACAGGCGGTTACATGGTCTGGGCGTCAATTACGCACGAGTATGTATTTGATTATCACGATGGTGATGTGTACTGGTGTACTGCAGACGTAGGCTGGATTACCGGGCATACGTACCTGCTGTATGGTCCGCTCGCTAACGGTGGTATCACCGTAATGATGGAGAGTGTACCGAATTATCCGACCAGCGCACGTATGTCGCAGATCGTTGATAAGCATAAGGTCAATATTCTTTATACCGCTCCGACAGCGATTCGTTCGCTGATGGCTGAAGGTACAGCTCCAGTAGAGGGTACCAGCCGGTCTTCTCTGCGTCTGCTTGGTTCGGTCGGTGAGCCGATCAACCCTGAAGCCTGGGAGTGGTACTACAAAACCATTGGTGACGAGCGTTGCCCAATTGTTGATACCTGGTGGCAGACGGAAACTGGCGGCATCATGATCACGCCATTACCGGGTGCGACCGATATGAAGCCGGGCTCGGCAACCCGTCCGTTCTTTGGGGTTCAACCAGCGCTGGTGGACAACTCGGGTATGATTCTCGAAGGTGCTACCGACGGTAATCTGGTGATGGTTGATAGCTGGCCGGGCCAGTCACGCAGTGTTTATGGTGATCATGAGCGCTTCGTGCAGACATACTTCTCTACTTTCCGCGGTATGTATTTCACCGGTGATGGCGCACGTCGCGATGCCGATGGTTACTACTGGATTACTGGACGGGTCGATGATGTTCTCAATGTATCCGGACACCGCATGGGCACCGCAGAAATTGAAAGTGCGATGGTTGCTCACAGCAAGGTCGCAGAGGCTGCGGTTGTGGGTTATCCGCACGACATTAAAGGGCAGGGCATCTACGTTTACGTAACGTTAAATGCGGGCGAAGAAGCCTCAGACGAGCTGGCAAAAGAGCTGCGTGACTGGGTGCGATCAGAGATCGGGCCGGTGGCGACCCCTGATTTAATTCAGATCACGCCGGGGCTGCCTAAGACTCGCTCAGGTAAGATCATGCGCCGGATTCTTCGCAAGATCGCCGCCAACGAGCATGATGCCTTGGGGGACACTTCCACACTCGCTGATCCAACGGTGGTTGATACTTTGATTGATCAGCGGTTAAATCGCTGAGGTCGGCCTGAAAGGAATACCGGACAAACTGTCCGGTTTTCTGTATCTGGCCCATAATAAAAATAAATCTTTGCCGGAGTTAGCTATGCAACTAGCGCAAAAGATCATTGTTGCAGATGATCATCCTCTGTTCCGTACTGCGTTACAGCAGGCTGTCAGCCAGATAGCACCAGATGCTGAGATCGTTCAGGCTGAGTCCTTGCCGGAGCTTCAGACCGTGGTTGAAGGCCATGCAGATACAGACCTGATTCTTCTGGACCTCAATATGCCTGGGGCGCACGGTTATTCGGGTCTGGTATTCCTTCGTTCTCATTACCCTGAGATACCGGTGATGGTTGTGTCTGCCTGTGAAGACCCTGCCGTTATGTGTCAGGCGATTGATCACGAAG
Organism: Thalassolituus sp.; assembly: GCF_984348125.1. Taxonomy (NCBI): domain Bacteria; kingdom Pseudomonadati; phylum Pseudomonadota; class Gammaproteobacteria; order Oceanospirillales; family Oceanospirillaceae; genus Thalassolituus; species Thalassolituus sp. The sequence continues at coordinate 54,762 of NZ_CFHJLR010000012.1, read as the reverse complement.
CATCGGGGTACATCGCTAAGTCTTCGTCGCTGGAAGAGATCTCTGCTGCTATAGGTGAGGTGCTCAAAGGGGATATTTATCTACCCAAGCAAGCCCGGCAGCATCAGCATGCACCAGACACAGTATCTATGGATCTGGCGCAAAAACTGGCAAGCCTGACGCCCCAGCAGTTCAGGGTGCTGACAATGATGTCGGAAGGTATGTTGAATAAGCAGATCGCCTATGACCTGGAAGTCAGTGAAGCGACGATTAAGGCGCACGTCACGGCAATATTTCGCAAGCTGGGCGTACGCACCCGGACTCAGGCGGTGATTGCTGTACAGACGCTCGACATAGAACGTAATGACCTGGCATCAGATCCGGTTGGTGAGGCCGAGTAAGGCCTCTATGTCTGTCTGCCGTATCAGTGTTTGGCAATGCGGCGCATCAATGCCCTGAGGGATGCCGGTCTTACAGGCTTACCGAGGAATTGATAACCATCCTGTTTCGCTTTTTCAGCCACTTGTGTGCGCGGGTCTGCAGTAATCAGAATGCCCGGAATTTCAATATCACCAAACTTTTCCCGCAGTCGCGACATCACATCCAGCCCCGTAACATCGCCGTCCAGTTGAAAATCAGCCAGCATGATGTCGGGTTTAAATGGGATATCTTCCGCATCAATTTCATTCTGGGCTGCGAAAATGTCGCAGCCCCAGCTTGAGAGCAGAGCTTTCATGCCTTCCAGGACTTCCGGATCATTATCGATGCAGAAGGCCTTCAGATGCGCGAAGCTGGCAGCCTGCGGCGTGGTATGAACTGCTACCGCCTCTTCAGCCTGAGCTGCGGTTAAGGGCAGAGTAATAGCGAAACAGGTTCCTGCTCCTGGCTTAGATGTTACCTGAATCGGATGATCCATCCGCTTTGCCATACGCTCAACAATCGCAAGCCCGAGCCCCAGCCCCTTACTGTCTTGCCGTGTGTTATTGAGACGGCGGAACTCGCGAAAAATCTCCTCAATTTTATCATCCGGTATGCCGGGACCTGTATCCCATACCTCAAGCCTGAGATTGTCGCCACGATGACGACAGCCGACCAGAATGCCGCCTTTTTCGGTGTAGCGCACAGCATTACTGATAAAGTTCTGGATGATGCGTCGTAGCCAGTGAGCGTCACTGATAACCCAGGCGCTGGTGTGCCTGACCTTAAAGTTGATACCGCGCTGTTCGGCCAAGGCACCAAATTCATCCCGAAGAGGTTTAAGGATTCGCTCCAGCGACAGGGGTATGGGCTTAGGTTCCATGTTGCCGGAGTCGAGCTTAGATATTTCAACAAGGTGCGAAAGTACTTCCTCTGCCGATTGCAGTGAGCCCTCCAGATGCTCCAGCAACTCACTTTGTTTTTCGGACAGGGACTGTTGCGCCAGAGTCGATGCAAACAGCTTAGCGGCATTCAGAGGCTGCATCAGGTCATGGCCTGTGGCAGCCAGGAACCGGGTTTTACTCTGGTTGGCTTCGATAAGCTGTGCGGCCAGTTCATCCAATTCTTCGGAGCGTTTTTCAACGCGGCGTTCGAGGCTGATGTTCGCTTCTTTTAATGCACGTTCTGCCTGCCTGTGAACGGTAATATCCGTGAAACTGGTTACAAAACCGCCGTCGGGCATCGGGTGTCCCTGCATGGACACGACGACGCCGTTGGGGAGCTGTCGCTCGAATTCGTGCGCCGAACCGGTTTTCAGGAACTGCATACGTCGCTGGACCTGGTCTTCGACTTCGCCCTGGCCACAGAAACCACGCATGGCGTTGTAGGCGATGACTTCTTCAATCGGTTTACCCACATGTATAAACCCACTGGGGTATTCGAATAATTCTGAGTAGCGGTTATTCCAGGCGACGAGCTTGAGGTCGCGGTCAATAACGCTGACACCTTGTCGAATATTTTCCAGCGCTGCCTGGAGTTGTTCCCGACTCAAAGCATAGGCGTTAGATGCTTCGCTGGCGAGAAGAGTAAGATCCTTGAGCTGGATCTGCTCGCCGCCCAATAAAGTAGAAAAAATCAATCGTGCAGAAGATGACCCTACGACAGAGCCGAGCAGCTCTTCAGCATCATGTAAGAGTTCATTTGAAGCGGCGGCATTGTCGTACTGAAGGCCGTGCGTTCCCTGATAAACGTGGAAGAAGCTATCAGATTTTTCCTGACCAAGAATACGTTCCAGAACGACCCTGACATCGTCGACTTTGCAGTCCAGGCTGCTTTTCGGGCGTCGCTCTGGTGCTGCACGCATACTGGTGAACTCGTTCGCCAACATACGCTCTCTTACAGGAGCTGTAGAGACCACAGAAAATACAATATATAGCGTGATGTTAACCATCAGGCTGACAATGACAGCGAAGCTGAAATCGTCCATATCGAAACCTAGCAGGGCGTATGGTATGAGCACATCGACGCTGTCTGCGCCCAGCTGTTGGCTGACAACGGGCCAGAACAGCTGCTGAAACCAGATAAATATGCCACCGAGAATACCCGCAATGGCCCCCTGACGATTACCGCCTTGCCAAAGTAATCCGCCAAACAGCGCGGGCGCGAACTGAGCGATGGCAGCGAACGACAGAAGACCGATCGCTGCCAGAGACTCCAGCCCTCCGGCGAAGCGGTAAAAGACATATGAACTCAACAGAAGCAGACCAATAACAAGACGACGGACTGTCAGAACCAGCTGTTGAACAGATTCCAGCTGCTGTCCGTCACGTTGCTGACGGCGGAAAATAACAGGCAGCACGACTTCATTTGAAATCATGGTGCTGACCGCAATGGTTGCGACAATGATCATACCCGTGGCAGCACTAGCGCCACCGATGAAGGCAAACATGGCTAAAGCGTCTGCCCCCATGGTCAATGGCAGGCTGACAACGTATGAGTCGGGCGAGAAGCCAAGGTCTTTCATAAACAGATGGCCGGAGAGTGCCAGTGGCGCAACAAATAACAACATGAGTGCCAGGTAGAGAGGAAACATCCATCGTGCCGACTGGATGTGGCGCGTGGATTCATTCTCGATTACTCCTACCTGAAACTGTCGTGGTAAACAAAGAATGGCTATGCCGGCGAGCAGGGTCTGGAGCATAAAGGAGACAGAGATGAAACTGCTGTTAAATAACGGATGGTCGGGGTCAGTTTCACGGGCAATACGTACCACATCGCCCGGAGTATCGTAGAGTGAATAAATCGCCCAAAGGCCAACCGCCACCATGGCGACGAGCTTTACGACAGATTCAAATGCGACAGCCAGTATCATGCCGGGGTGTTGCTCGCTGGCATCAATATCCCGGGTGCCAAACATGACAACGAAAAGCGCCATCAGGAGCGTGATATAGAAGGCTGTGTCCTGAAATATAAGCTCGGGAATAGGGTGGCTGAACCCTAGCGGCTGGGTCAGTAACTCGTAGGTCGTCGAAATGGCTTTTAATTGCAGCGCGATATACGGAATCACCCCAACAACTGCAACCACTGTGACCAGAATGGCCAGTGAATGGTCTTTACCATATCGGGTGGCAATAAAATCGGCGATAGACGTCAGGCGCTTCTCTTTGGTGATACGGATAATGCGTTCGAGGAGTGGCCATAACAGCAACAGAAATATAATCGGGCCGACATATATCGCCATAAACAGCCAGCCACTGCTGGCGGCCTGACCGACCGCACCGTAAAACGTCCAGGACGTGCAGTAGACTGCGAGTGAAAGGCTGTACACCAGTGGGCGGTTATGGACGGGGTTACCTGAAATCGCACGCTTGTCGCCGTACCAGGCAACTGCGAAGAGAATGGCGATATAAGCTAGTGAAAGAAGCAGTAGATGCCAGTCAGGAATCATACATTTTTCCGGTTATTTTCTTTCAGCCTAACACTATTTTCATCAGATGCATCTTCAATTATTGGGCCAGAACGCAGCGATATGATAGAGCTTTTCACTTCTACTATGGTAGGGCAGAGAAAAGCCAGCTCAGGCGGTAAACTGATAGTCCAGTATTTGCCCGGGACCGGCCAATGCCCTCGCATCTCAACTTCAGTCAAAACTCGAACGCCAAAGAGTATCGTGCGAAGCTTCTGATACATCCAGAGTATCAGCGATTGCGGGTCCGTATCCGGCAGTATCGTGCAAGTGTCGCCGTCGTGTTGCTTACCTGTTACCTGAGTTTTCTTTTTGTCTTTGTCTCTTTCCCTCAGGTACTGTTGCAGCCGGTCAGTGCACAGAATCCGACTCCTTGGCTCATTCCTGCAGCCATCATGCTTATCCTGTTTCAGTTCCTGGTGACTGGCGTTTACGTCAAACAAATGAACACTGTATTTGATGATGAGCTCGAACGGATCAGGCAGGACGTCGAGGTTTAATGCTGATGAGTAATACGGCACTGTATTTTGTCCTGACTGCACTTCCTTTAATGATTCTGATGATCTGGAGTGCTAATCGGATTCGCACCGCCGCTGAATTCTACGCCGCAGGTCGCGAGTATGGCGGTCTGAGGAACGGACTCGCTATTACAGGAGATTATCTGTCAGCAGCATCATTACTGGGCATTACTGGTCTGATACTGTTTTCCGGTTACAGCGGACTTCTCTATGCCGTCGGATTTTTTTCTGGTTGGCCGATTATTCTGATTTTGCTTGCAGATAAGCTGAGAACAATAGGGCACTTCACGCTCGCTGATGTGCTTAAAGACAGGTTTTCTGATCGTCGCGTCGTGCTTGTCGCGACATTGGGTTACTTCCCTGTGGTCGTGATTTATCTCTCTGCTCAGTTTATTGCGATGGCGTGGCTACTTAATTACATTTTCGATGTCGGCTATGAGTTGTTAGTGACGGCATTGACCGCGCTGGCTCTGGTGACGGCTTTAACAGGTCGCATGATATTTTCCTCCCGGGCGCAGATGATAAAAGCGGGGTTGGTCATCACTCTGATGTTGGTGATAACGGCACTGGCTTTTGATCGCGCAAGCTCCAGTCTGTCCGAGCTATTCAGCATTGATGTCTGGAAAGCGACCTCAGTGATTAACGGTGGCGCAGTGAGTAAGGACTCACCTTTAGCCTTATTCAGCCTGGGGATTGCGTTAATTCTTGGCCCAGTCGGGCTCCCTCATGTAATGAGTCGCTTCTTTTCTGTTGCTGATGAACGGCGTGCGCGGATGTCGGTGTTTTACGCCACGGGTATGATCGGTATTTTTTATATTCTGATCATCCTTCTGGGTTTTCTTACCATCAACCTTCTTGATCAGACTGAGACTCCGGTGACCAATGCGGGCAGCAACCTGATATTGGTGCACTTAGCGCAAAGTATCGGTGGCGAGTTTCTCACTGCTGTGCTGGTGGCAATACTTGTTGTCGTTCTGTTTTCAGTGATGACCTCGTTAGTCCTTACAGGCAGTTCGGCTTTTTCACACGATTGGTATGCACGAACCCTTAACAACGCAAATAAAGGCTGGAATGAGCGCCATTTGCATCGGCTAGCTTCGACTGTGACCGTTCTCAGTTCAGCTTTCCTGGCATTATTCTGGCAGACTGAAAATGTCGCTTACCTTGTTGGTCTTGCGTTTGCTTTCTCAGCGAGTGTGAATGTGCCACTGCTACTGGGTGCTTTGTACTGTGATCGGTTAACTTCCGCTGGTGCACTTGCCGGTGGTCTCGCCGGTCTGGCTGCCACTGTGATTGCGGTGGTGTGTGGGCCTTTGGTCTGGGGATATTTTTCCGCAGACGGAGAGCCTCTCTTTGCATGGCGTCACCCGGCACTCTTTGCTTTACTCACGGCGGTTGGCGTTATGTGGCTGGTATCCAGGCGCGGCCGCCAGGCTCAGGATGAAAAAGGGAATGGCCTATGAGCTTACAGATTAATCTTGACCAGCCTCCTTTCAGCTTCCTTGCAGAAAAAGAATTGGCGTGGCTTAAAAGCCGGCTTGATCTTGTATTTTTTCCTGCCGGAGAAGTGATTCTTGAAGTGGGGCAGGAATCCCCCGGTATTTACATCTTATACAAAGGCGTTGTGGAAGAAACCGACGACGATGATCAGGTGTTTACTCAGTATGGTACTGAGGACATGTTCGATGTTCGGGCGGTACTCGAGAGCAGCTGTAAACACAGGTTTACTGCCATCGAAGAAACGCTTTGCTACCTCCTGAAAGCGAAAGATTTTATTCAGCTTCTTAATAGCTCGGATGATTTTTCTGTGTATTTCAGAACGGATCTGGGAACCCAGCAATCTCTCGTGGAGCAGCGTGGTGGCGAAGTTTCTGAGTTTATTCTGGCGCAGGTTGATGGCGATACGATGCGCACGCCCGTCTACGTTACGGGGCAGACGACACTGGTCCGTACCGCCAGAATGATGCGTGATGAAAAGCATGATGCACTGTTAGTCCGTGATGGCGAGCGACGTGGGATCGTGACAGGCTCTGATCTGTTGCACGCCGTTCTTAACCACTCTCTGCCGAAAGAAACACGGGTTGCAGAGGTCGCCTGTTTTGATCTGATTACGGTAGAAGAAGGTGAGTACCTGTTCAATGCCTTGTTAAAAATGACCCAGCATCAGATTGAACGTGTCGTTGTAACCAGAAACAAAGAAATCGTTGGTGTACTTGAGTTGATGGACATGCTCAGTACGTTCTCAACGCACTCTCATATTGTTGCGATGCGAATTGAACAGGCTCGCTCAATAGAGGATCTGGTGATTGCAGCAGGGCGCCTTGAAAGCCTGATCGCGAACCTGTCTGGGCAGGGTGTAAAAGTCATGGCGATCATGTCGCTGATTACTACGCTGAATCGACGTCTTATTCGTAAAGCATTCGAGTTATTAGTTCCGGATAAACTGAACTCTCAGGTCTGCTTACTGGTATTAGGGAGTGAAGGCCGTGGTGAGCAGATTCTGAAAACGGATCAGGACAACGCCATCATCATCCGCGATGACCATGTGAAGGATGCACTGATGCCGTCTCTTCAGAAGTTGCATCAGGTACTTCTGGATTTTGGTTATCCGCGTTGTCCTGGTGGCGTTATGTTTATTAACGATGCCTGGATACACACGGCGGGCGAGTGGCGCGCACGCGTAGGTAAGTGGTTAAACAACTCATCTCCCGAGGCCATGATGAATATGGCGATCCTGATGGATGCGGAGCCCATCGCAGGCAATAGCGAATTATTTGAGGAAATTCGTGGCGCCTGGCATCACGAGTCGCTGAGATCGAGTATCGCTGCCTCCTGGTTCGCGAGACCTGCTTTGCAATTCGAGACTCCACTGACTCTTCTGGGCAATATCCGGGAAGATCACGGCGCCATCGATATCAAAAAAGGAGGCATCTTCCCTCTCGTTCATGGCGTGCGGGCTCTGGCGTTCGAGCATGGGTTGTATGAGACCAATACCTTTGACCGTATCGACCGTCTCGCAGAGCAGGAGGTTCTGAGCAAAGAGGTTGCCCAGGGCCTGAAAGACTCACTCGTATTATTCCTCAGAATCCGGCTTCGTCATCAGTTGGAAAAGGCGGAAAAGAATCCTGGACTCACGCAGCAACTGAAAGTATCTGACCTGCGCAGTGTTGATCGGTCGTTATTGCGTCACGGATTGCATAGGGTGAAGAAGTTCAAACAGTGGTTGGTCAGTCATTATCACCTGGAGAACCTGTGAGACTTCCTCTCTGGTTAAAGCGGCGGCTGCCGGGGTATCGGCCACCACCCGAGCGCTGGGCACATATGGAGGAGCCCTACACCGGCGATGACGTCGTTGTTGTGGATTGCGAGACCAGTGAGTTCGACAAAAAAAAAGGTCAGTTGTTAAGTCTCGCTGCGGTCGTTGTCAGTGGTCGGTCGATTGAGCTTTCATCGGCGCTTGACCTCACCGTTCGTTCGGATGCTGTAACACATCCCGACGCCGTCAGGATTCACTACCTGAGGAAAGAAGATCGTAAACACGGCGTTGCTACTGCGGATGCCGTGCAGCAGTTTCTCGACTTCGTTGGCAATCGACCCATCTGTGGTTTTTATATCGAATACGATAGAGCAATCCTTAATCGTTATATCCGAGACTTATATGGCTTTGAATTGCCTAATCGATTTATTGAAGTGTCGGAGCTTTATGTCAGGCAGAAGCGGCGCTACATACCTGAGGTAAACCTTGATCTGACGTTTGAGGGCTTGGCACGCGATCTCGATGTCCCTGTGATTGATCGGCACACGGCACTGGGCGATGTAGTATCCACAGCGTTGATGTTCATCAAGCTGCAGAAGGGCTCGTCCTAGCTCCGCTGCGACCATGCACTGGCTCGAAAAGAGAGGCCTGAAAGCCTATTTCAGGTGCACACATTACATATCTGACTTTGCGCGACAGACACTTGTTGACTACCTTTAATATAAAGCGGTGAAACAACCAACAGCCAGACGTTAATGCTCGCTTCACTGCCTCTGAATTTAACCGCATGCCGGTTTGTTGACTGTATTTCAGGAGAACAAAGTCGTATGAATGACAAGCTGGGAGGCTGTTGCATCCGGGTACTGATTCTGTCTTTCTGTCTTCTTTTCGCCTTTCGGCTCTCTGCTCAGGAATATCGGATAAAGATCACAGATATGGCGGGGCAGCCGATGGGAAATGCCGTGGTCTCTGTACGCACTGACAGTCCGACTGAAGTAGCACCGACGATCGCTCTGATGGATCAGGTTGAGCGTAAATTTGCTCCCCGTGTGCTCTCGGTCAATCAAAGCGATCTGGTTTCCTTCCCCAACAGCGATAACATCCGCCATCATGTTTATTCGTTTTCTGCTCCGAAGGTATTCGAAATCAAACTGTACGCAGATGTCCCTGAGGCTCCGATCGAATTCGGTGAGCCGGGCATTGTTGTGCTCGGATGCAATATCCACGATGACATGATTGGCTATATCTACGTAACACCGACTGGTTTCAGTTCGGGTGTTACCGGTCGAAATGGCGAAGCACTGATCCGGGCTGAGGGAAAAATAGAAGAATTGCGTATCTGGCATGAGCGCTTGTCGGCAGTCGAAACCGACCAGATAACGCTGACGGCACAAGGCCTGCAGAATTATCAGAGTGGTGATTCAGACTACTTGATTGCTATTAACCCTGAGCTCCCTCCTGTCGAGACCAAAGCTAGTTGGCATAACCACGGCGGTTTTGGCAATGGGATGAGAAGGTAGATCCGTGCTTGGTTTAAAAGGCGCACCTTTCAGCCTCAGGGCTCAGTTACTAACGTTTACAGCAGCACTGGTTGTCGTATCTTCCTGTACGGTATTGATACTTGTTTTGTTGAGCAGCGGCAGTGCCATTCGTGAAACGGTCAATCAGGAGATGCGCGAAGGTGTAAAGAGCTTCACAACTGCAATTTACGCAAGGCGACAACAACTGATTAATAATGCGACCTTGTTGGTCTCTGACTTTGGTTTCAAGCAGGCTGTCGCTACTAATGACGCAGAGACGATTCTCAGCATGTTGCAGAACCATGGTGAGCGTGTCAGTTCGGATCTTATGGTCATTGTAAATCTGGATGGTCGGGTCGTTGTATCGACCGAACCTGCACTGACCCGTGGGCAGCGCTTTTCGTATGATCGTGCCATAGGGGAAGTTCGCACCGGAAAAACATTTGCAGACTTTCTGGTCGTTGGCGACGCCATTTATCACATGGCAATAGTGCCCGTACGGGCCCCACGTCTGACCGCGATGGCAGGTATCGGTACCAGAGTGCGCCCGGAAGATATCCGTAAATGGATCGCACAATCGACTATTCACCTGACCTTTACCAACGGGCTTCCCGGTCAACAGGCCAATTGGGTCGTGGAAACGTCTTTGCCAGATCTGAGTTCTGTGGTGGAGGCGATCCGTGCACCAGACAACCTGACGAGTCTCGTGCGTTTGCCATTCCAGCGTGTACAGAAGTATTCCAGTCGGGAGGTCGATCTTTCCACTGACGATAGTTCCGTCAGAGTATTTATGACAGAGGATCTGTCGTCGTACTTTAGATCCTACGAATTCATCAGAAATCAGATTCTTGCGATCGCAGTTCTCGTACTCATCATTGCCGTGATCGGTAGTTTTGTTATCAGCCAACGACTGACGAAACCTTTAGTAATCCTTACTGGAAAAGCGCGTGAAATAGCTCGTGGTGTATACAGCGACATGTCTGAGATACCCGTGACGAGTTCGGATGTTGGTAGTCTGACCCGTGCCTTCCGGCGCATGAAAGTTGATCTGGCCGAGCGTGAAGAGCGCATTCTTTATCAGGCATCGCATGACTCACTTACGGGTTTATTGAATCGTGATGCCATGATTGAAGCCGTCTCGGGAATTGCTGAGCGTGGTGATAGGTTTATTCTCCTCGGCTTAAATCTGGTCGGTTTTAAAACCATCAACGACACACTGGGTATAGAGATTGGTGACGAATGTCTGGTCACCGTTGCTAAGCGTTTACAAAAGGTTGCTTTTGAGGGCATAGCCTCAAGACACTCGGCAGACGAGTTTTCAATGCTGCTGCCAGTAACTGAGGATCAGGAAACGACGGCGCAGAAAATTCTTTCCTGTCAGCGAGTGTTGAACGACCTGGCTGCACCTATGCAAATAGATGATATCAGTCTGACGGTAGACTATCGCGCGGGATTTATTGTTTACCCTGATCAGGCGGAATCGCCGTCACAGCTTCTACGCCGAGGCAAGGTCGCACTAGAGCATGCGATCACCACAGCGACTCCGCTTTATTACTTCCGTGAAGGTCAGGATAAAGTTCACCTGAAAAAGGTGAAAATTCTTAAATACCTGAAAGAAACACTCCAGAACGACGACGACCAGTTGCAGATGTATTACCAGCCGAAATACAACGTGCGTACCGGGGAAGTTGATAAAGCCGAAGCTCTGATCCGTTGGTTTCATCCGGATGAGGGATTTATCCCACCTGATATGTTTATCGAGCTCGCAGAACAGACGGGACTCATTGGCCTGGTCACGTCCTGGGTAATAGGCCGGGTATTGGACGATCAGGCAGATATGAAGCGAGCCGGAATTTCATTGCAGTTATCGATCAATATGTCAGCTCAGGATCTGAGCAACGATAACTTGCGGGTGCTGATTGATCAGAAGCTAATTGAAAATAATCTGGATGCTGCAGATATCTGTCTGGAAGTCACCGAGCGGGACATGATGACGGATGTCGACAAATCATTGGATCTTCTCAATTACTATCGTAGTCGCGGTTTCAGGTTATCCATCGATGACTACGGCGTTGGATATTCAGCACTGTCGAAACTAGCGATGATGCCCGTGCATGAACTGAAGATCGATAAGTGCTTCATTCTGAGATTAGCGAGCCGTGCAGATGATCAGATTATTGTTCGTTCGACAATTTCTATGGCCCATGAGCTGGGGCTGTCAGTAATTGCTGAGGGCGTCGAGGACAAAGAATCGCTCGATTTCCTGGCTACGCTCGGGTGCGACTATATTCAGGGATACTTTATTGCCAAGCCCATGTCTCGAGATGCACTGGGGCAATGGTTGCAGGAATTTAACCCAGAGCGTCTGGTGGAGGAAAAATGAAGAGTAAACTAATTCCATTAACAGCGGTAGCCATATCCACTCTGGCAGTCGCTGATGTAAATGCAGGCTCGCGCCTGATAGCAACATCGGGTGTTACTCAGCTTGAAGGTGGTGCGGGTGGTGGTTTGACGCCCTGGGCAGTGATCAGTGGTTACGCAGATGAAGGTGAGTATTCGGTGGGTGCCTTTCATACATCCACCGATGTTCAGGACTTTCGTCTGAAAGTAAACGGTGTTTCGGCCAGTTACGATAATCGATTTGAAGTCAGTGCTGCTTTACAAAGTTTCGAAATTAAGGGCGTAGCAGGAGACCTTAGGCAGGAAATTTACGGAGCCAAATACCGGATTTATGGTGATGCTATTTATACCGCTCTACCGCAGGTTGCAGCAGGTATTCAGTATAAGCGGCTGCTTGACGGAGATATTGCAGACGCGGTAGGAGCCGAAGATAGCGATTCAGGCATTGATTACTACGTGTCTGCGACCAAAGTTCATCTGGCGGCTGTCGCAGGCTATCACTTTTTATGGAATGCCACATTGCGGGCAACGCAGGCTAACCAGATGGGATTGCTGGGATACGGTGGCGATGATGAATCAGGCTACACATTACAGCCTGAAGTATCAGCTCTGGTGCTGTTGACGGATGACCTGGCCCTAGGGGCTGAATACCGGAAAAAGCCGGATAACCTGAGTGCATTTGACGAAGACAGCTTCAGCGATGTTTTCGTCGCCTGGTTCCCTAATAAAAATGTCAATCTGACTCTGGCGTATGCCGACCTCGGTAGTATTGCCGGTAGCGAAGATCAGGATGGCTTTTACTTTTCTATTTCAAGCTGGTTTAAATAAGGAAGTATCATGATTAAAAAATTGACTTGTATTGCTGCCTTGTTTACGGGCCTGGCCTGTTTCAATGTCGCTCAGGCGGATGATTATTATCAGGAGCTCGGTGGCAAAGAAGGCGTAGAGAAAATCGTTGATAATTTTATTAATGAAATATCTTTCGACCAGAACATCGTAAAGTTCTTCGAAGGCACGGATATCACCCGACTTCGAGAAAAGCTCATTGAGCAGTTCTGTCATGAAAGTGGTGGGCCGTGTGAGTATACCGGTGACTCCATGAAAGACGTTCATGCCGGCATGAAGATAACAAAGGCGGAGTTTAATCGGGTAGTCGAGCTGCTACAGGCAGCTATGGATGATGCAGGAACGCCTCAGACTGCTCAGAACCGACTGATACGCTCGCTGGCGCCTATGCGCCCCGATATCATTCATCAATGAGTTTGTTCCCGATGGTGAAAGAACTGTTTTGTCGCCATCGGGATTTTCTTTACTAAGAATGATTGAAAGACCTATCGAGCCATAGCATAGTAATCGTCCATTTCATCGATGTGAGACGACTCATGGCAACTGTTACTTTGCAAGGCAATCCTTTTTCAACGGCTGGTGAGCTGCCACCAGTAGGTTCAAAAGCGCCTGGTTTTACTCTTGCAGCCGCAGATCTCAGTGATCTGACTCTTGATAGCCTGTCGGGGAAGCGGGTTATTCTGAACATCTTCCCGTCTGTTGATACGCCTACCTGCGCTACTTCTGTGCGTAAGTTTAATGAGAAAGCCGCGTCGCTGGATAACGTTGTTGTTGTCTGTATCTCTGCTGATCTGCCCTTTGCGATGGCGAGATTCTGTGGCGCCGAGGGCATTGATAACGTACTCGTTGGTTCCACTTTCCGCTCCAGTTTTGGCGATAACTACGGCGTAACCTTCGTTGAAGGGCCGCTGACCGGGCTGCTATCACGCTCTGTTGTGGTTGTTGATACGGATGGCTCTGTGCTGCATATCGAACAAGTGGGTGAAACTGCCGATGAGCCGGATTACGACGCCGCTCTGGCCGTTCTTTGATTTACCAATAAGCTGAAAGCTGGCTGCTTACGAGGGCCGGCTTTTTGTATTTCTGATCTGGTTGATGTCGGATCTTTTACTCCTCAGGTTCAGAGTTAATGAAAAAATTGATCTGGCTCCCCATAGCCTCGATCTTAAGTGCATGTAGCCCATTGGGCCTCGTGAACGGAATTTCGAACGTTTACAACGCAGATCTTCGTAAAGACATCGCTTACGGTGAGCATGAACGCCACAAGCTCGATCTGTACCTTCCTGAGAAAAAAGAACGTCGTCCACCGGAAGAGAAGACACCAGTTATTCTCTTTTTTTATGGCGGCAGCTGGAATAGTGGCTCGCGCAGTGACTACCGTTTTGTCGGCCGGCGACTGGCCAGTGAAGGCTATATTGTCGCCGTTGCTGACTACCGTCTCTATCCGGAAGTGCGTTACCCCGAGTTTCTGTACGACAGCGCGGGAGCCGTCCGTAAGTTATCCGAAATAATCCGTTCCGGAGATCTTCAGGCATACAACCCTGACTCTAGAATGACTTTGGTTGGGCACAGTGCCGGAGCCTACAATGCGGCCATGATGGCACTGGATAAGACCTGGCTTGGGCGTGAGAATCTTGATCGTTCAGACGTCTTAAATGGCTGGGTAGGCATTGCCGGACCATACGATCTTTATCCGATCAAAATCGAAGAGGTGAAGCCTGTATTCTTTCATCCGGATTATCCGCCAGACTCAAATCCGATAGAGTTTGCTTCCGAGGCTGTCGTTCCCGCGCTGCTTCTGGTTCCAGAAGATGATGACCTGGTTGACCCGCAAAGAAACAGCTTTGCCATGGCAGACAAGCTTCAGGAAGCTGGTAAAGATGTCGCTATTCAGCAACTGGAAGGTACGTCCCACGTGACGATTATCGGTACCATGTCACCACTGTTGTTTTTTAAGGCAAGCAGTGCTGAGCCTGTTATCGAATTTGTCGAAACGCTGCGCTAACAGGCGATTGAAGATCCAAAAAAAAGCCCCGGCACTGCCGGGGCTTTTTTTGTGTAGAACCACTGCTTTAATCAGTGATCCTGAGCGCCTCCTGCACCTTTCGGTACGCGGATGTCTTCAACCATCTTACGGATATCGTCAGGCACAGGTGCCGTCATGTTCGATACCACAAAGGCCACGATGAAATTGAGCAGGGCACCAAGTGCACCAAACGCCTCTGGAGCAATACCAAGGAACCAGTTATCCGGAGTATTCGCCAGCAGTTCAGTGCCAGGAATAAACAGGAAGCCCTTGTAGCTGAAGATGTAGAGCAGTGTGCTCAGCAGGCCTGTCAGCATACCGGCGATTGCACCTTGCTTGTTCACCTTCGTCGAGAAGATACCCATCATCAGCACTGGGAAGATCGAGGAAGCAGCCAGACCGAAGGCCAGAGCCACTACCTGTGCTGCGAAACCCGGAGGGTTCAGGCCAAGGTAGCCCGCCACCAGAATTGCACCGGCCATCGCGATACGCGCTGATAAGAGCTCGCTCTTCTCACTGATGCCTGTCATAAAGGTACGCTTCAGCAGGTCATGAGAGATCGCTGTTGAGATCGCCAGAAGCAGGCCGGCAGCGGTCGACAGTGCAGCGGCAAGACCACCGGCAGCGACGAGAGCAATCACCCAGTTCGGCAGCTTCGCGATTTCAGGGTTGGCCAGTACCATGATGTCACGGTCGACTTTCACCATCTCGTTACCTTTCCAGCCGTACTCAGCTTCTGCTTTTGCAGCAAACTCAGCATTGCCATCGTTGTAGTACTGAATACGACCATCACCGTTCTTATCTTCGAACTGCAGCAGGCCGGTATTTTCCCAGTTCTTGAACCAGTCAGGACGTTCTTCATACACCAGGTTGCCTTGTGGGTCACCGACTTCACCATGTTGAATAGTGTTGGTCAGGTTCAGACGAGCCATAGAACCTACCGCAGGCGCAGTGGTATACAGGATCGCAATGAACAGCAGAGCCCAGCCAGCAGAGGTACGTGCGTCGCTCACTTTAGGTACAGTGAAGAAACGAATGATGACGTGTGGCAGACCGGCTGTACCCAGCATCAGAGACAGCGTATACATCATCATATTGAAGGTACCACCTTTCTGAGCCGTGTATTCCGCAAAACCCAGGTCAACCAGCGTCTGGTCGAGTTTCAGCAGCAGCGGTGTACCGTCAGCCGTGTCACCGATCAGGCCCAGCTGAGGCAGAGGGTTACCGGTCAGGTTCAGTGAGATAAAGACCGCAGGGACGGTGTAAGCGAAAATCAGTACACAGTATTGCGCGATCTGTGTATAGGTAACACCTTTCATACCACCGAGTACGGCGTAGAAGAATACGATTGCCATACCTGAATACAGGCCGGTCGCGTAGTCCACGTCGAGGAAGCGGGAGAAGGCCACACCGATACCTTTCATTTGACCAATTACGTAGGTCAGCGAAGCGACGATCAGACAGATCACTGCCACGATACGGGCGGTGCTTGAATAGAAACGGTCACCGATAAAGTCAGGCACAGTGAACTTACCGAACTTACGCAGGTAAGGTGCAAGGCAGAGTGCCAACAGCACATAACCACCGGTCCAGCCCATCAGAAAGATAGAGGCGTCGTAGCCTTTAAAGGCAATCAGACCCGCCATGGAGATAAATGACGCGGCTGACATCCAGTCCGCGGCCGTTGCCATACCGTTGGCGACCGGGTGAATACCGCGGCCAGCCGCATAGTACTCACCTGTCGTTCCGGCGCGAGCCCAGATAGCGATACCGATGTAGAGTGAGAACGTCAGTCCCACTACGATATAGGTTAAGGTTTGCAGATCCATATCAGGCTCCTCTTATTCGTCATCATCAACGCCGAACTCACGGTCGAGTTCGCGCATTTTTTTGGCGTAGAAAAACACAATGCCAAGGAACACATAGATGGACCCCTGTTGTGCGAACCAGAAGCCAAGGCCAACGCCACCGACTGGAATTGCGTCCAGCACAGGGCGTAACAGAATGCCGAATCCGTATGAAACGACTGCCCAGATCACCAGCAGTACGAACATCAGATTCAGGTTTTTACGCCAATAGGCCTTTTTGTCTTCATCAGATCGGAAAGCCATAACCCACTCCTCGTTTTTATTGGTACTTCACCAAACTAGCCTTGAGGGATGTCGCAGAACAGCTAGACCTTGGTATTAACGCCCGGATTACGGGCATTCACTGGAGTCGACTTTGGGGGAGTGCTAGAGTCAAAGTTGAACAGGATAAAACAAGGTTGAGTTGTGCTAGAAATCGCTGCAATCACACTGGCCACGCTGTTTGCGACGGTCAGTCCGATTGATATTTCCGCTATTTTTGCGGCGTTAACATCTGAATATTCGGATCAGAAACGTAAGAAAACGGCGATCCGGTCTGTTGTGGTTGCGACTATAGTCTTACTCATTTTCGCCATCCTGGGTGAGGCCTTGTTGTCCGTTCTGGGAATTTCGATGGCCTCATTACGTACTGCCGGTGGCATTATTTTGCTGTTGATTGGCATCGAAATGGTGTTTGCGAGGACTTCGGGGGCCAGCAGTACAACCGAACTTGAGGACGAAGAAACACAGGAGCGTCAGGATGTTTCTGTGTTCCCCATGGCATTGCCTCTGATTGCCGGGCCCGGAAGTATGGGGGCCGTTATGCTGATGATGGCCCACGCCAGCGATATTTATCAGCAAGCCACCGTGGTTGTGTGCATTCTGGCCATTATGATTCTGACGTTGATCTGTCTGTTTGCTGCAACTCCGATTACCCGCTTGCTGGGGGTAACCGGAATGCATGTGATTATGCGGGTAATGGGGGTATTACTGTGCGCTCTGGCCGTTCAGTTTATCTTTGACGGCATCATCGAGAGTGGATTGCTGGCGCCGGTCCACCAGGAGTAGCAGTGGCGGCAACAGCAGAAAGTCGATGATCAGTGCAACGGCAATAGTCAGTGCCAGTAAGAGTCCCATCGCCCGGCTTGGCTGGAAGTGTGAAAACTCCATAACGGTGAAACCACCGACCAGAATTGCTGACGTGATTAGCAAGGCGACGCCGACTGTCTGGAAGGCATACCGAATCGCATCCTCGACATTCCGACCCAGAGTCACGCGCGCGTAGTTGTACTTACTCAGAAAATGCACGGTATCGTCGACGACGATCCCCAAAGAGAGGCAGGCAACCACTGAGGTGGCGGTGTCGACGTGTCCCACCAGAATACCCCAGAGCCCATAGGCCATCAGAGCAGGGAAAACATTCGGCACCATGCTGATGACGCCAAGACGGAACGAGCGCAGCGCGGCAACCATCAATAACGAAATCAATACCAATGCCAGTGCCGTTCCTTCCAGCATCGACGATACATTACGGTGTGTCAGGTTGGCGAACACCACATCCAGACCCGTTGTCTCGGTAATATTAAGCAGTGGCGCATGTGTCTTTGCCCACTCGACCGCGCGTGCTTCCAGCTCCCGGATACTCGCTGAGTCAGTGCGCTCAAGCGTCGCGCTGAGTCGAGTCGCACTGCGGTTACTGGTCATGGTCGTTTCAAGTCCCAGCCCCATTGGTAAAGACAGCTCATACAGCAGAAGGTACTGTGCCGCAGCTTCGGATGATTCAGGTATCCGAAACCACTCATCATTATTCTGATGCAGATTTTTATTCAGGCGTTTGATGGTGTCAGTCAACGAGCTGACATGGACGACACCGGGTTGTTGTTCCAGCCATTGATCAAATCCATCCAGCTGATGTAAAAAATCGACTTGATTAATACCATCATTTTTCTGTGAGTCGGCGACAAAGTAGAGAGCATGAAGCCCCTTCAGTGACTTATCGATATTGTCGACGGTCCGCCGGACTTCGAATGATTCATCAAAAAATTCATGCCAGCGCTCGGTAATAATATTGCGGTTGGCCATAGTGGCACAGCCAGCGACGACCGCCAGCATGACAATGAAGAGTACTTTGTGATGGCGTATAACTCTGTCAGCGAAGGTATCCATCCAACGGTGCTGGCCCTTTGATTTAAAGCGGTCTGGCGCCGGCAGTATCGTTAACGCTGCGGGTAAAAATGTAATGGTCAGGGCCCAGGCGACCATGACGCCGACGGCGATCATATTCCCCATATCGCGGTAGGGGGGAGAATCGCTGGTGTTCAGAGCGAGGACGCCGACCATGGTGGTAATGCTGGTAATAAATACCGGCGCAAAATTAATCCGTAAGCTATTCAGCAGCGCCTCACGTTTTTCTTCACCTTCACGTAAGTGAAAGTAATACGACACCAGAATATGAATGGTATCTGCGACGGCGATGGTCATGATGGCAGTAGGCACAAAACCCGTAGGGGGAGTGAGTGTATATCCCGCCCAGCCGAATAAACCCATAGTGATCAGGACCGACATGCCAATAAGCGCCGTGACCAGAACGACGCCTGAAATGGTTCTGAGCATAACCAGCATAATGACCAGCATCACAGCAAAAGATATGACCAGTAGCGAGCTGATGTCCTGACCGATGGCTTCACCCATAGTCACATTGGACGTTGCAGAGCCGCCTAGCTCGATCAGAAACCCTGGGTAATCCGGGCGTGTAGAATCGAGAAGTTGCCGTGCGGCGTCGACGGCGTCCAGTGAGGCTTGTGAGGATTCTCCATCCGGTAAAAAGAGCGTAAGGTTTATTCCGGTAACTTCACCGTTTTCACTGATGGTTTTTAGTACCAGGTCGGAGTGATTGATGGCTTTTTGTTGAAGCTCAGATAAGTTTTCTGGCAACTCATCCATGCGGTAAAAATTATCGATAATCAGTTCATCGCCATCGACATCCGTATTCTGAAAATTATGAAGTGAATCGACACGCTGTACGTGCGGCAGCGTCCAGGCCTCCTCTGTAAGTAGTTCAATAAGGCTCAGACCTTCTTCTGAAAACAGAGATTGATCGACAGAAGACACGAGAATATAAAGATTATCCTGTCGGGAAAATCGTTTCTCCATAGCTTCAAAGGCGCGTAATTCAGGGTTTTTTTCGCTGAAATACGCGCGAAAGTCGCTGGTGAATGTCAGCTCTTTAACGCCACTGCCAGTAGCAATAAGAGCCAACAGAACAGTAAACAGAGTAATAAGGGGGTTACGAAGTATCAGTTCAAAGTAACGATTCAGCATGTCGCCTGCTTAAAGAATATAGAATTTTTTCTGAGCATAACGCTGATCAGTGTGTGATCAAGGTGATTAAGGGACATATAACTGCAAGCCAGCGCTGAGTGACGTTATACTCCGGAGTACAAGCCATGTCAGTGAAGTTGTTTATGGAATCTCAGGAAAAATCGCAATCGGGCCAGAGAATGAGCTGGGAACGCCTGTTCTCTCCGATCCGCTTTGGTGAACATCAGGGCAGCCTGGCGCTTGAGAGTGGCCGGACGCCATTCCATAAAGATTACGACCGAATAATCTTTTCTTCAGCTTTCCGTCGTCTCGACAGAAAAACTCAGGTGCATCCGCTGAGTGAGAATGATCATGTTCATACGCGACTGACACACAGCCTGGAAGTTGGTTGTGTAGGGCGTTCGCTGGGTATCCGAGTAGGGCAGATGCTGGGTAAGCAGTTGCCCGGTCATGTGGATGCCAGTGACGTCGGTGCTATGGTTCAGGCCGCGTGTCTGGCTCACGATATCGGTAACCCTCCGTACGGACATACGGGGGAAGATGCTATCCGGCATTTTTTTGTCGATCCCCGTAATGCGCATTTTCTTGAGGGGCTCAGCCCTGATGAAGCTGCTGATCTGCAGACCTATGAAGGTAATGCTCAGGGCTTCCGTATTGTTACTCAGGTGGAGTACCACAGATTTGAGGGAGGTATGCGTCTGACTTACGGGACACTTGGCGCTTTTCTCAAATATCCGTGGACGGTCGACTATGTTGTGCGCGGCGAGGAAAAGAAATTCGGCTGTTTTAATACGGAGCTGCCGGTTCTGAAAGAGGTCGCTTCCAGTCTGGGGTTGTTGCCGACAGGTAAAAACGCCTGGTGCCGCCATCCCCTGGTGTATCTGCTCGAAGCAGCCGACGACATCTGCTACGGCCTGATTGACCTTGAGGACGGTATTGAGCTTGGCTTGCTGCGGTATGAGGAAGTGGAGAACCTGATTCAGCCACTTCTGATTGAGCAGTGGGAGGTAATCCTCGATGACCTTGAGAAAGCAGATAACCCTCGTCGTCGCCTGCAGATGTTACGTGGTCAGGCGATGGAGGCCATGGTTAATGCTGTGGCAAGCGCGTTCATCCGCCAACAGGAGGCTTTGCTGACGGGAACACTGGAGGGCAGCATTATTGATTATTGCCCGGACGAGGTCCGGAATCTGGTTGGCGGAGCCAAGCAGATGGCGCGGGAGCGAATTTTTAACGACAGTCGCAAGCTTGCGATCGAGGTCGGGTCCTATGCCACTCTGTCTGTGTTACTGGAAAACTTTCTGGGTGCTGTGCGCGAGAATGTTCAGACAGGCAAGGCGACATTCCGTAACCGGCGGATCATTGAGCTGATGGGACGGTCAGCCCCGGGCGCTGACTGGACCTTGTATGAAGCCTACATGCGGGCACTCGACTACATCTCAGGCATGACCGACAACTACGCCGCAGAAATGGCGCGTCAGTTCAGTGGATATCAGCCGGACTGATCCGGCTTATCCAGTGGCTCGAGCCATTCCATCGGGTCACTGCTGTCTTCATTGGCTGCCTTCTTCGAGGGAATTTCAGTACGCTTTTTCTTCTTCAGCTTTTGCTGCCACTCCGTGTTTGCACGGTTCAGGTGCTTGATCAGTAAGCGACTCAGTTTTGGCACCAGAGCCTCAGGAAAGTCGTGCCCCATGCCAGTAATCACCCTTAGTTTGGCTTTGGATATCAGCGAGGCTGTTTCGATGCCCATGGTGACCGGAATCAGTGGGTCATCAGCACCATGAATCACCAGGGTGCGTGCTTTTATCTTCTGCAGCAGGCGTCGGCGGTCACCGGCGTGAGTGATTGCTACGAGCTGGCGTTTAAAGCCCAGAGGGCTCGATGTCCGCTCCCAGCTGGTTTCTGCCAGACGTTGTATTTCTGCTTCTGACATGGGGTAGCCGGGGCTGCCTATCACCTCGCTCATCCGGGTGATGTATCGGAAGTGCTCATCTCTGTTGCGCTGTAAAGGCCGTCGGGCGAGTTTAAGCATTACCTGTAATTGGCTTACTGGCACTTTTGGCGCTGACGCTGACGACATGATGGAGGTCAGGCTTCGGACCCGTTTGCGTTTCTTCGCTGCCAGAATCTGCGCAATCATACCGCCCATCGAGGCGCCGATGAGATGAGCGCTGGGCAGTCCAAGTTCATCCATCAGGGCTACCACATCGCGGGACATATCCTTGAGGGTATACGGGACGCGCGGCTTACGGTTCAGACGGCGTCCCAGCCACACCCGGATAAGACTTGGGTTGCCGTGCTCGTCGAGAGAGGTCGATGCTCCTGTGTCACGGTTATCGAAGCGGATGACGCGAAAACCGGCGTCGACTATACGCTGACACAGTGAGGTTGGCCATACGTGCATCTGCGCTCCCAGTCCCATAATCAGGATGACGGGCGGCGCATCTTCTGGCCCCATGGATTCGTAGGCCAGCTCTATACCATCTCGAGTACATATTCGGGTCATTAGGACGTTACCTGGCCTGAGCGTGTTTCAGGCCTTATTCGGGTGGCTATCAATTACACCGCCAGTTAGAATGCCAGACCTAACAGCGGACAGACACGCCTGCAAATCTGCGTCCTCAGCAGTGTTGCATGGGCCGACCTCTAGTCTAGCGTAAGCCTGCAGCAGGAATATGACACTTTTATGGAACTTGATTTACCCCTGATTCTCATGGTGGCCACGGGCCTGACGGGTCTTGTCGTATTGGTTGATCGACTTTTTCTTCGCCGTAAACGTCAGCAGCGTGTTGATGCGCTGGAGCAAAGCGGTGCATCTCAGCAGAATATCCTCGAAGCAACGAAAGAGCCGTTTCTGATTGACCAGTCCCGGCAGTTCTTTCCTGTGCTGGCACTGGTCTTTGTCTTGCGTTCGTTTGCGTTTGAGCCCTTTCAGATACCTTCAGGCTCCATGGAGCCCGGCCTTCAGGTCGGTGATTTTATTCTGGTCAGTAAGTTCAGCTATGGCCTGCGGGTGCCGGGGAACGGGTCTACTATTATTCCTGTAGATCAACCTCAGCGTGGTGACGTTATGGTGTTTTTCCCACCGGAAGACTCGCGTTACTTCATTAAACGCGTTATCGGTTTGCCGGGTGACCACATCGTTTACAAGGATCTGCGTTTGACTATCAACGGTGAGCCTGTGCCGACAGAAGTATTGGGCGGCAAACCTGCCTATGCGCCGACCATGGTGCTCGGTGAAGAGACCATGGACAACGCGACCCCTGTGGTTAAGTGGCTGCCCGGGCGTGATCGGGAGACAGGGCAGGCTGCACTCTGGGGTGGTCCTGAAGGTGAGTGGACGGTTCCTGATGGCCACTACTTTATGATGGGCGATAATCGCGGCAACAGCGGAGACAGCCGTATGTGGGGCTTCGTACCGGAGAAGAACATTGTGGGTAAGGCGGTGGCTGTCTGGATGCACTGGGAATCCTGGACGAGCCTGCCATCGTTCGACCGTGTCAAAGTGATTGAGTAATGGCGAAAAAGAAACCATGCAAGTTCTGCCAGCGGTCGCGCTGGCTTCTTGTGGTCACTATGTTGGCCATGATGCTCGGTGTGGTTTTAGTTAATCATTCGACCTTCGGCGCATAATTGACCGAAATTGAATAAATATTTTCCTCAAGGGGTAGTAATCCTTACGCCCATGAATAGAATGCCCGCAGTTGGTGAGCAAAGATGCTTACCGGCACAGGGTTGGCCAGCAGAGCCCTGTTTTTTCAGAATCAGACCATAGGTCCCATGACGCAGTTATGAATCTGACGAGACATATCAAAGGCAAAACACTCGGTCTGGTAGACCGATTCCTTCCGGTTAAGCCGATCGAGCGACCTGCAGAAGAACAGACTCTGCTGAATCGCGAATCCCGCAGAATGCACCTTTACTATTCCAGGCAGTGCCCATCGTCGATATCGGTTAAGCGCTATTTAGAGAGAGCCGGGCTGCATCCAGTGACCAAAGAAGTCGAACGCGCTGATGCCTATCGCAATGAATTGGTGAAAGGCGGCGGTGAGAGCCGGGTTCCCTGTCTGAGAATATGTACCCGAAGTGGCGATCGTTGGATATACAGCCCTGAAGCCATTATTAACTACCTCGAAAAACGTCTGGGAAAACTGGGTACATGTCAGTCCCCGAAGGCGCCTCTATAAGTAAATGATCAATTGTTCAGTTAACGCAATCTGTTAAGTGTTGTGGTCTGGTACCGCAATTGTGTGAAACTGTTACACCCGCCTGAAAAAGTGGCCTGACACGTCTAGAGTTAAAGCGAAGACGTTTTTACCGGGCCTTCTCAATGATTCGAATCATTTTCCTCAGTCTGTTCCTCACTGGGTGGCAGCTGGGGCATGCTCAGACTCCGCCTGCTCTGGAGTGGGCGGATCTGCACTTGCTGAACGGCGATAGCCACAGGGTTATGCTGTTAGGCTCTCGTTCCGCGCCTTACATGATGCTTGAGGACGGGCGTTATCTTGTCGAACAGCAGGGTATTTATTATCTTGCGCGTCTGCAGAACAATCGTTACGCCACAAGTACAGGGGAAGAATTCGGCCGGTCAGCATCCTATCAGGAGCCTGAGGAGAAGGAAGCACGCCAGGCGAGCAGTACTGTCAGCGCTCAAGCCAATCCTCCTGTGCGAACGCCATACCGCTACGAGGGAGGTGCCTTCGAACAGCCGCTGGTTGTTATTCGTGTGGCTTTTTCTGATCAAGGGTTCGAGTACAGTGATGCTGAGATCTCCTCACGAATTTTTGGCGCTTCTGGGAGTGTCTCTTCCTATTTTTATGAGGGGTCAGGTCAACAATTCCGCATTGTGCCTGCCAGTGAGTCCGACGGCACCAGTGGCGATGGCATTATTCGCACAACGCTTAGCAGCGCGCATCCTGACTTCGGTTCCTCTTATGGTACACAGAGCCGTAACCTGGTGACATCCGCGCTT
The DNA here is from genome assembly GCF_984348125.1 of Thalassolituus sp. Lineage (NCBI taxonomy): Bacteria > Pseudomonadati > Pseudomonadota > Gammaproteobacteria > Oceanospirillales > Oceanospirillaceae > Thalassolituus > Thalassolituus sp. The sequence goes on along the minus strand of NZ_CFHJLR010000012.1, from coordinate 30,191 downwards.
CAGGCATTGAATGGCAAGATTAACCTCAGTTCTTATGATCGCAATGGTGATTCCTGGCTCGATCCTTCTGAACTCGGGGTGATCGTTCTTGCAGCGGGTTTTGAGCAAGCGTACGCCAGCTCTGCTACAACTCATCCTCGTGTCTGGGCTCATAAGTCTTCTGTACCTGCGGTCAATACCGCTGGGGTCTGGATTTCTGAGTACACCATGTTTGGTGAGCAACACGAGCAACACATGGCGACTATCGGTCTGATGGCCCATGAGCTTGGTCATCTCCTGTTTGACTTGCCAGATCTCTACGAGAGTATCGGGCTGGGTGAATCGATCGGTCGCTGGGGATTGATGAGCTTCGGTATCTGGAACTCTGGCGGTGGCAAAGCAGGAGATAAGCCGGCGCACCTGATAGGTTGGTCACGAGAGTTTCTGGGGTTTACTGACAGTGTGTCGGATACGGGGGGGATTTTCCTCAATTCAGCCAGTGACGGTGGTGAAGTGCTGCGTATTGATCTTGATGAGTATCGTCATGGCAAGCGCCTGATGGTCGAGAACCGAACTCGTCAGGGCTTTGACAGTGGCTTGCCTTCACCAGGTTTGATGATTACAAAGATAGATGATTGGCGAGGGTTCGGGTCATTGTCCAGCCTGACTGCGCGACACTCCCAACGTCTGGTGATCGCCGAAACCACGCATACCGGCTCGAATATAGTGACCGACAGTAGCGGCATCATGATAGAAAGCGCCTCTTCTGTAACTCTGGCTGATGGCAGGGTGACTTTGACGGCCGTTGCATCCGGTGACCGCGCTCAGCTGAATGTGCAGTCGAGTATTAAACCCAAAGGCTTTGCCATTGGCTATGACGAGCTTCCCGCGAATGCAACCTGGGGAGCCTACGGTGGTGATGGTTACGCACTGGTTACTGTACCAGTCAGTAGTGATGTTCTGAGTATTGATGGCATTGATTTCTATGCTCACGGTTCGGGTACGGTGGAATTCGGCTTATATACCAGCGCCTCACGGTACTCGGGTGAAGGGCGTCTGGTTGAGAAGAAGAGCAGTGTTCAGGAGGGCTGGAATCGTCTGCTGTTTGATTCTCCGCCTGAAATTCCGGTCGATACTATTTACCTTCAGATCATTAGTGAGCCTTCGGGTCAACATGCCCCCTTCCTGGTTGATATTCAGGGGACTCCCAGTGGAAAAACCAAAGTCAAAGAAAGGCTGGATTATGCCTTCGCGGACGCTAGCTTTGACCTGAGCGTGAAGCTTCTTGTCAGCAGCAGTGACCAACCGATTGAACGTGCCCCTGCGACCGCCAGTTCATCCTCCTCCTCGTCATCTGGCGGAGGAGGCTCTATGGGCTTGCTGTGTCTTGTACTTAGCCTCGGATTGCTGAGAAGACGACCGCTTAGGTGATACACTGCCTCTTTTTCAGAGGCATTGGTGTGCAACATTTCCTCGCATGGTCGGTATGGCTTGGTATTGGCCTTTTATCCGCTGTCGTTTTCGGTGCTGGTGAAGCGGCCACTGAGCTTTTGCGCTTTGACCGTACAGCCGTAGAGGGCGGCGATTGGTGGCGATTACTCACTGCCCACTTCGTTCACCTTTCTTCTGGTCACCTCCTGCTTAACTTGGCGGCGCTTGCTCTGGCAGCGTATGTTGCCTCGCCCGCAACACCCTTGCGCATGCAAATTCTGGCGTGGGGATGGCTCTGTTTCGCGACGGGGCTCGGCCTGTATCTGTTCGCCGATGATCTTTATTACTACGTCGGTCTCTCCGGTGCCCTTCATGGTGCGATGCTGATCGCGATTGCTCCATCCCCATACTATTCCCTGAAAGTCCGTATCACCGTTGTGCTTGTTATCGTCGTTAAGGTGCTCTGGGAGCAGTCGGGTTTTTACGACGACATGGCAAATGCAGACATGGTCGGTGGCCGTACAGAGGCCAGATCGCATTTGTTGGGTGTCATTGCAGGCCTTATCTGGATAGCGCTATCACAGAGTTGGAAACACTATGAGCGAAGAAAATCCCTGGAAAACTAAGTCTGTTACAACGACTTATGAAAACCCCTGGATTAAGGTGGAGCATCATGACGTTCTGAATCCCGCTGGTAATCCGGGGATATACGGAACAGTGAGCTTTAAGAACAGAGCCGTAGGCGTTGTTCCTATCGCCGACAACGGCGACACCTGGCTGGTGGGGCAGTATCGTTTTCCGCTGCAGGAATATCACTGGGAGATTCCCATGGGCGGCGCACCCAAGGGGGAATCCCCCGAAGACTGCGCGCTCAGAGAGTTGCGTGAGGAAAGCGGGCTGATTGCAGAATCGCTCATACCCATAGGGCGTGTACATCTGAGTAATTGCATAACCGATGAGGAGGGGCTGCTCTTTGTTGCGCAGGGTCTCACTGAAGGGCCAAGTGAGACTGAGGAGACAGAAGTGTTGACATTACGTCGCCTGCCGTTTGAAGAGGCGTTTCAGATGGCCCAGGATGGTCGCATTACCGATGTACTTTCGGTACTTGCACTGACGCGTATCCGGTTATGCGGCATCGCCTGATCACGATGGTGATCAGGCGGTACAACTCACTGATAAGGGACCGTCGCCAACCCTTTATCAGTGGACGAGTGCGACTTTCTGGCGGAATCTCTGTCGATATTGAGCCGGTGACATATTCATCTCTTTGATGAATATCCGGTCCAGAGTTCTGCGTCCTGAGAGACCGATATTGAGAGCAATCTGCTCAATTGGATCTTCCGAGTCGGTCAGCATCTTCTTCGCCATTTCCAGGCGAACCTGAGTAACGATCTGTTTCAGCGAGGTATCCTCGCGGTGCAGGTGTCGGTTCAGAGTCCGGGCGCTGATATGAAAGTATCCCGCTACTTCCTGTTGGTTGGCGTTCAGACGAACCTTCTCTTGCAACAGGGCTTTGCGAATGCGGTCAGCCAGGGAGCCGGACCGGGCCAGTTTACGGTATTGCTCTTCGACTTCCCGTTTCATCATATTAAGGATGTGCGGGTTGGTGTTATGTAGCCCCTCATCCAGTGCCCCTGCAGAAAGCAGGATAGCGCACTCTCCGGAGTTGTAATTCAGCTTCGCATTCCATAACTGCGCCTGAGCCTGCTGATATTGGGTTGCAGGATAGGGCAGGTTAATGCCAAGCAAATTCAGTCGATTACCGCACAGTTGACGCATCCAGTTGAGCAGAACACTGAGCATCAGCTCAGAGCGGTGGCGCTGATCAGACATGTACGCAGACTCGCCGACAGGCAGCTTCACCTTGATGGTGCCCTCGCGGGTACGCGTGACATTGATTTCGAGGAGATCGCTCAGCAGGGGAGCAAACTTCTCCATATAGTAGAGTGCTTCGCGCAGAGTATTGCTGCATAGAAACAGATTCTGTAACTGACAACTGCTCTGAGTATTAAACTTGTGCGGCGGGTGAACACACAGCGCTTCATTGCCTGACTGACGGATCAGTTTTGCAATGACATGGTCTGCATCTTCAACCGGAATCCGGCAATCATTATCTTTGAGCTGTTTAACGACGCGCTGTATATCAGCATCCTGCTCGGCCAGCTGATCAATCGACCGGATACCTGAGTTCTCGATCACCGGGCGGATTAACGCTGCTGAGACGTAACCTTTATCCATGTTCATACGCTGGTAACTATTATTGGGATTGTTGTTATTCAACGTCTGCTTTGCCGGACTTTCCTGGTCCCACAGCAGACAACCATTGCATGGTATACCGGGTGACAAAAATTGTCACCTGTTACCTCGAGTAGCACTTTGTAGGCAGCGAGGTACAAACCGGCCTATACGACATCAAATGAAACCCTTAGTTCCCTAAGGGTTATCAATTGTTTGTAGACAAGTTACGCCAATCTATTGATCAGAATTCGTACTGTAGACCGAGGCTGTATAGAAAGAAGCTGGTAGGCTCAATATAAAAGCTGTCGAGAGAGGTGGACTCAATCTCTGCGCGAACATTCAGACCTGCCCAGGGATTCCACAGAAGACCGGCACCAGTAATCAGTTCGACACCGGATGTCTCGTTTTTACCTGCGTCTTCCTTAACGCCATAAGTACCGTCGCCGTAGTAAGTAATACGGGTTTTCTCTACGTCGGCAATCCAGGCACTGGCTCCGCCCTTAATAAAGAAGTCGAGAGTTTCGGTGTACTCGAAGTTATAGCGCAGATTCACCAGGATACTACGTGCCTGATAACTTTCGGGGCCAGTGTAGATGGTTTCGCCTGGCACGCCGTTATCGTTACTGTTGCGATCTACATCGCCCTGACTTGCACCACTCAGAAGAGGCGCAATGGTTGGGTCGTCTTCAAACAGAATGGGTGACGGATCTTTGTAGGACATTTCACCAAAGTCCATCAGGCCGAATTCCAGAGACAGATTTTCAGTAATGTTGGGGCCGAAAACGATTTTGGCTGCGAAATCTGTTTCGTCGATGTCACTGGTCTGGATGTAAGACCCTGTCATCCCCAGAAATCCCCCATAGCTTTCTGATTCAGCAGCACTGGCTGTAACACCAGATATTGCCAGAGTGAGCGCTGTCAGTGTGGCAGAGATACGCATGATGTATATCCATTCTTGTTATTGTTGGGCCATCTTTCCACGGAAACTGATTCAGGTTTCAGTAGTCGGCAGTACACCGCATAATAACAATGATGTGATTAACTTACAGTCCCCAGAGCGCATTATTTAACCTGTTTTGAAGATTGCCTTCCGAAGTTGATATTTAATAATGAGAAAGTGCATCTGGATGGTTTTCATTCTCGTTTTTTTGCGATAGGTTGTTATCAATTGTTTTTTTATAACTGATTGAAATATGACAGTTCGAGACACTGGCGCAGGGGCAGCGCCGGAAATAAGAGTTGAAAATGATATTGTGGTGCACGATCTGACGGGCATCAGTCACTTGAGTCTCGAATTAATGCGCACTCTCTACAAGCAGCGCGTGCACAGGGCCGGCATGTCACCCAAGCTGGTCGCTATCATTGCTCCAGATGTTCTTACTGTTGATTTCGAAGTTCAGATATACGCATCAAACCCCTTAGTACAAGCCTCTACCAGGGCCGTTGCTGTGATCGGTGATTCGTTTATGCTGCAACACCTTACCTCGATGTTTCTGTCGTACCATGCGCCAGCTTATCCCGTCAGGCTTTTCAGTCATTACGACGATGCGATGCAGTGGTTGTCTGGTGGAAACCCTGTGAGTTCTGATGATGAGATTGTAGGGGATAAGTAAGTGCCCGGTTGAGCCCGGGCACTGATCAGTACGTGGCTGTACTGTCGTTCGGTTTATAGGGCTTTAATGTAGCCTGCAAGGTGGACATCGTCGTTGCGGGTTGCCGCTACTTCGAAGTCAATTTCCTGATCTTTTTTGCCTGAGTGCAGCTCCACTTTGGCTGGCAGGAAAATCGGACGTTTAAATTCAACGTAGATTTCTGCGGCATCTGAGCCCAGCATCTTGTGAACGCTCGCTGCAGCGCGACCTTTAGTCCACATACCGTGAGCAAGGTGACGTTTGAAGCCGAACGCTTTGGCAGCGATAACGCCCCAGTGAATAGGGTTCGGGTCACCGGCAATAGGACCATACTTCAGGCCGAGGTTTGACGGCAGGGTCCAGGTTTCGCTGTCAGTGTACTCAGGATTCTCCGGGAGAACCTGCTCGGCTTCTTTCTTCTCGACGCCTTTGCTTGGCAGTAACGCCAGGTACGTGCTGAGGCCTTCCCAGACAAGCTCCATACCCACACGGATTTCGGTGCGAAGGCTGACCTCCAGACCTTTGTGTGTGCGGTTTGAACCAGCAAAGAAAGCACGCACGTCAAGCGCTTCGCCCAGCTTGATGCCGCGGTGCTGGGTGATCTTATTGGTCACGTGAACCATTCCCATAATCCCTAGTGGGAAGGAACGATGCAGCATCAGCTCCATGTGCAACTTGAACGCAGCGACGTGCGGATAGGTAATCGGCAGCAGTTCGCTCTTGGTATCGAAGCCACAGATACTGGCGTAATCTTTGACGTTTTTTTTGCTTGGGACGTGGCCGTAAATGACCGCATCCATATTTGGCAACTCAGGGTTGCGGATGTTGGTGTTGCGTGAAAACGCAGAGCGCACAGTGTGATTTGCAACGCTCGGAAGCTTTTTTAACTCAATACGGGTAGCGTGATACATAAATAAAGTCCTGAAAAAACTCTTTTTTGACACATATCAAGCCAGATAGTAGGCCGGCCAGAGCGGATCACCATTGGCGCAATCACTCGGGTTCTGCGTCAGATCGGTCAATAAGGCTTGCAGACGGCCGAGTATCTGGCAAAATCGCACTCTCTTCTTTTTGGAATATCAAACACTTATGTCTGGTGGAATGGCTGAATTGCGTGACTCCGGCATTATGATCCAGCTGGCGCATCATGCGATGTTAAAGATGGGGATCAATGCTGATGAAGTCTGGCAGCGCCTGGGCGTTACGCCTGAGGTTCTGCAGGACCGCAATCTGCGTACTCCGCATGACGCTCAGATTATTTTCTGGAGTGTGATGGAGGACGTCTCCGGGGACCCGGATATTGGTATTCACCTCGGCGAAAACATGCCTGTCTACAAAGGACAGGTGTTGCAGTACCTCTTTTTGTCGAGTCCAACTTTCGGAGAAGGGCTGAAACGGGCGTTGAGTTACCAGCGTCTGTTGAGCGATGCCTCTCAGGCGAGTATTGAGATCGATAGCCATCAGGCATCTGTAAAAGTTGAATCAGCCAGTGACAAAGTGACCGGCCTTCGTCACCTTAATGAATGCATGGTTCTTGGGCTGGTGCGCTTCTTTGAGTATGTGACCGACGAGCAATTCCGCCCGGCAGCAATTGAATTTACGCATCCAGCACCAGAGAATTGCGCAGAACACCACCGTATTTTTGATTGCGATGTGCGTTTCGGGTGCAGTGAAAACCGTATCCGGTTTGATGACAGTCTTCTGGATCTGCCGTCACTGCATGCCGAACCTGAGTTACTGCAACTGCATGAAAAACTAGCCAGTGAGCACGTTGCCAAGCTGGAGCGTCAGGACGTCGTCTCGCGTGTGTACAAGGTTTTTGGTGAAGTACTCGAGACAGGTCGGGTCAATCTTGATGATGTGGCGGGGCGTCTGGACATGAAGCCCCGCACACTAAGAACGCGTCTGACTGAGGCAGGGACCAACTTTAATCAATTGCTCGCGGACTACCGCTGCAACCTGGCCAAGCGCCTGTTGTCAGGTACCGATGAAAGCATTGATGAGATCGTCTACCTCACCGGCTTTTCTGAACCCAGTACCTTCTATCGGGCCTTCAAGCGCTGGACAAATCAGACGCCGGTTGAGTATCGCAACATCCGCCGTAGCTGATTGATCTGCGTCATCCGGACAGCACACGCCAACTTAATGTAAATATTCGCTGAACAGGCGATTTCTACTCAAGAAAACAGCTCCGTGACCGATACAGAAGTCACATTCATCGGTTACTGCGGAGCTTGCTATGAACATTCCGTCCTTTTCATCATTCTCCAGTGCGGGTTTTCAGAACTACGGCAAGAGCCTGGGCAATCTTCAGCGGTCTCCGCAGGATTCGTCCCAGTCGCAAGGCGCAGTAAATCGTTTGGCACAGGCCGATAAGTCTGCTGAGGTAGCGAATACTAAGTCTGCCCAGCCTGTTTCTACCCAAAGCCCGGAAGTCACAGCGACCAATATACTTCGCCATGTCTATCAGAGTGTGGAAGGCCTTCGCGCAGAGGGAGCCTCCGAGGAGCGCATTGCTGAACGTCTGGAGGCGGCCCGCGAGGGGATCGCTAAAGGCTACGGTGAAGCGCGTGCAATTCTTGAAGACTTAGGTCGCCTTGATGAGTCTCTGGCAGCCGATATCGATAAGGGCGAAGCGCTCATTGCCGAAGGGCTGAAGCAGATTGAGGCCGGAGAGAAACCAGATTTACTGGCACCCAAAGTCCCTGAGCGTGATGACGCTCCGCAAAGCGCAGCCCCCACAGGTTTTACTCTTGCTGGCACCAGATCATCACAGAGCCTGTCGCTTGAGGTCGTGACCCGCGACGGTGACAAAGTGACGGTGAATTTTCGTCAGAAAGAGGGCGGCATCAGCCTGACTACGCCGGGTATGAGCCTCACTGCGAGTGCATTTTCCAGCCGGTTTGATATGCAGATTGATGGCAACCTTGATGAAGGTGAGCTTAACGCCCTGCAAACACTGTTCGAAGACGTGGGCAAACTGAGTGAGACTTTTTACGGTGGCGACCTGGGTGCGGCACTCGAGGAGGCCATGCAGCTAGGCTTTGATGGTAACGAACTGGCGTCTATGAGCCTGGAGCTGCGCCAGCGAAGCTTCTCGAGCGTTTCTCGTGCCTACGGGGAATCTGGCCCGTCGTTACCAACGCAGCGCCTTGAGTCGCAGCAGAACATGATTACCGACTACGTTAAGAGTTATACCGAAGCCCTGGATCGCGCGAGACCGCTTGCTGAGCCAAAAGATACCTTGCAGAAAATGCTCGAGGCGCTGGCTCCGGACGAATCTCGGCTGGACGCATTGCGCCAATTTAACGATGGTCTGAGTAAGCTGCTTAATCGTTGATTCTCTTCTGGCCGGATAGAAACCGGCCAACATGTCGCCAGATAGGATTACACGTCTGGCGGCGGTATACTTTCCTACCTGTTTTTATTTCGGTAAACCATCCTTGAGCTACGTTCTTCTTGGTACTTCCGAGTGCCACCTGTGTGATCAGGCTGCTGCAATTGTGACTGAGGGCGCAGAGGGCCTTGCGGTGACCGTATACATTGAAGATATTACCGATATTGAAGGTGGCGTAGATCTTTACGGTCTGCGGATACCTGTCCTTCGTAACGAAATAACGGGCGAAGAACTTAACTGGCCGTTTACGGCACTTGAGGTCCGCGCTTTGTTCAGCGCTTCAGATAAGGAATCAAAATGACCAGAGCATTGTTTTCTGTTTTTGCGGCAGCGGCCTTTTTGACGGGTTGCGCAAGTAACCAACTCTCTCCCAAAGGGGACGCTATTTTTTACGCGCTTCAGGCCGATACCATGATGAATACCTGGCGTTATGAATGCGCTGCGGTTAGTGGTCGCGCTAATTACGCCGCGGAAACTGCACGAGCAGACTGGTGGCAACGCAACGGTGATGCTGTCGAGGCTGCGGACTTCGGTCTCGCTTACAACCTGATTACCGTGACTGATACCCGTCTGGATACGGGAGCCCGGGTCGCCATGGGGCTCACCTGGGAAGTACAGGAACGCGCCGTGCAGACGGTGCGTAACAAGCTCGACGGCGCTTCCGATAAAGAAGCTCTGTGTGTGAAGATCCTTGGAGAATATCAGGCAGGCAAGTGGGATATTAAAGGCTCAGAGGATATTCAGCAGGCTCTGGCCAGTCTGGAGGCTACCGCTGCGAGTGAGCAGGGTACTTACCGTGAGCGCAAAGGCATGGTTGAAACAGCAACTGGTAAGCGTTACGGACGTTCGCTCTACGTTGTTGAAAAGCTGTCTGACCAGCAAAGCTGCGACCGCTCAGGTGTAAGCCTGATTAAAGGTGAGTGGCCTTACGAAATCTACAACGTTGAGTGTGATGATCAGCCTCTGAGTATTGTGCGTTGCGAGTGGGGTCGTTGCACTTTCGTTGAATAAGCTCCAGAGAGCTTGGGTTAAAAATATAAATAAAAGTAAAAAGGAGGCCGTAGCCTCCTTTTTATTGCCTGATTTTTCAGGTTTTACTCGAGGCTCAGCAATGGGCGGTTAGACTTCAGAATCGATTCGCCAATCCCTTTGACTTGAGTAAGGTCTTCGACCTTGCTGAACTCACCATGCTCGTTGCGGTGAGCAACGATGGCTTCTGCTTTCGTTTTACCAACGCCTTTTAATTCGCTGAGCTCTTCAGCAGAGGCTGTGTTGATATTGACCGGGCCGTTTGGCTCTTCGGCATGAACTGAAGAGAAGGCCAGGGAGATGGCAAGAGCGAAGAGAGCAATAAATCCTTTCATTTTTTATGTTTCCTTTTGTGATATCCGAAACCTGCGAACAGGTAAGTAGTTCTCTGAACTCAGAGACTTTCAGACTACCAGTGAGAAAACGATGAAAGATATAAGAAGAAATTATTAAAAAAAGGCCGCATTTAAGGCCTTTTTATGGGGCTTAAGGCGCCTTGATAGCACCTTTGGCCGTTCTTGTTGCAAGTGGCTTATTCAGCAGACTTTTTATCCGCCGCTTTTTTAGCCGCTGCCTTCTTAGCGGTAGTTTTCTTCGCAGCGGTTTTTTTCGTTGCAGCTTTTTTCGGGGCCGCTTTTTTCTTTTCAGTGATGTTCCACTGTTTGCCGTCCCAGGTTGCGCTCCAGCCGGTCGCTTTCCCTTCGCTTTCCGTCATCACGTATTGTTCTTTGGACTTACGGCTGTAGCGAATAATGGTCGGATTGCCATCGCTGTCTTTTTCCGGCGCACTCATCAGGAAGTGGTACTTAGGATCGATCTCATCTTTGTGAGGAATGATCTCTGATACCAGTGGTGCACGGGTTTCACGTTTGCGTGGGAACTGGCTGGCTGCGAGGAAAAGACCGCTGGCACCGTCACGTAGTACGTAGGTATCTTCCACTTTTTCGCATTGCAGCTCCGGCATCGGGACCGGGTCCATCTTAGGCGGCGCAGCTTCACCGTTTTTCAGCAGTTTACGCGTGTTCTTACACTCGTCATTAGTGCAGCCAAAGTACTTACCAAAGCGGCCAGACTTGAGCTGCATTTCAGAACCGCACTTGTCGCACTCGAGCGTTGGACCGTCGTAACCTTTGATGCGGAATTGACCTTCCTCAACTTCGAAGCCTTCGCAGTCCGGGTTATTGCCGCAGATGTGTACTTTGCGTTTTTCATCCAGCAGGTAACTTTCCATGGCGGCATCACAGATCTTACAACGACGCTTATCCATCAGGCGGCGGCTTTCTGCCTCGTCATCTTCGTCAGCGCTGATGACTTCATCACCGGGAATCAGGTTCAGTGTCTGGGTGCAGCGTTCCTTCGGTGGCAGGCTGTAACCTGAGCAGCCGAGGAATACACCGGTAGAACCATTACGAATCTGCATATGGCGACTACAGGTAGGACACTCAATGTCCGTGTCGACAGGATCGTTCGGACGCATGCCATTTTCACTGCCAGCTTCTTCCAGCTTATCGGTGAAGTCGTTGTAGAAGTTGTTCAGTACCGCCTTCCAGTTAGCATCACCGTCGGCGATTTCATCCAGCTTTTCTTCCATCGTGGCAGTAAAGCTGTAGTCCATCAGGTCGGTGAAGTTTTCTGTCAGACGACTGGTGACAATATCGCCCATCTTCTCAGCGTAGAAGCGTCGTCCTTTCAGGCTGACATAACCACGATCCTGAATGGTCGAAATAATCGAAGCATAGGTAGAAGGTCGGCCAATGCCACGCTTCTCGAGTTCTTTAACCAGCGCTGCTTCAGAGAAGCGTGGAGCAGGTTTAGTAAAGTGCTGCTTCGGTTCAAGCTCTTCCAATTTGAGAACATCACCTTCCTGAACGTCAGGGAGCAGAACATCATCGTCGCCCTTGCTGCCAGCAGGTGGCAGTACTTTAAGGTGACCGTCGAAGCGGATGACGCGTCCTTTCGTGCGAAGCTCATAGTCACCAGAGTGGACCGTAACGGTAGTGCTGGTGAATTTGGCATCGTTGGTCTGACAGGCGACAAAGCGGCGCCAGATCAGGTCGTACAGACGCTCGGCGTCCGGCTCCATGGAGGACAGGTCACCGGAACGCAGGCGGACATCAGAAGGGCGGATGGCTTCGTGCGCTTCCTGTGCGCCTTCTTTGCTGCTGTACTGGCGAGGATTATCCGGCAGGTACTCCGCGCCCAGTTTGTCGTTGATGTAGTCGCGAACGCTGGCCACGGCATCCTGGCTGAGGTTCGTTGAGTCCGTACGCATGTAGGTGATGTAACCGGCTTCATACAGGCGCTGAGCCAGTGTCATTGTTTTCTTAACGCTGTAGCCCAGACGGGTACTCGCGGCCTGCTGCAGCGTCGATGTAATAAAAGGTGCCGCAGGGCGGGAACTGGTTGGCTTGTCTTCGCGCTTGGTGACCTTGAAAGGCCCTTTGCGGATGATATCCAGTGCTGACGTTGTATCAGCCTCGTTGTTCGGGCGGAATTCTTTGCCGGCGGCTTTTACCACCTGGGCCCGCAGATCATCGCCACTGTCTGATTTCAGATTGGCAAAGGCTTCCCAGTACTCTTCTGGAATAAAGGCACGAATTTCACGTTCGCGTTCGACAATCAGGCGTACAGCAACGGACTGAACACGCCCCGCAGACAGGCCGCGGGCGACTTTTGCCCAAAGTAGAGGGGAAACCATGAAGCCAACAACACGGTCGAGGAAACGACGCGCCTGCTGAGCATTCACACGGTTGATGTTCAGCTCTGAAGGCTGTTCAAACGCCGCCTGAATAGCCTTCTTGGTGATTTCGTTAAACACCACACGACGGTATGGTTTTGATTCGCTGCCGATAACTTCCCGCAGGTGCCATGCAATGGCTTCCCCTTCGCGGTCCAAATCCGTTGCGAGATAGATCTGGTCGGCATTCTTGGCCAGACGTTGCAGTTCTTCGACGACTTTTTCTTTACCCGGGAGCACTTCGTAGCTGGCTTTCCAGTCGTTATCCGGATCAATACCCATCCGGTTAATCAACTGATCATGAGCCTTCTTCTTTCTATACTCGGCTTTCTCGTCGGGTGACATCTTGCGCGTCAGGGCAGCCTGTCGGGCACGTTCTTTCGGATCTGACTTGGTTGCTCCCCCCGAAGTGGGCAGGTCGCGGATGTGGCCGACACTGGATTTTACGATGAAATCTTTGCCGAGATACTTATTGATCGTCTTCGCCTTAGCAGGCGACTCCACAATCACCAGTGATTTGCCCATAGTCCGTTCAGATACCTTAATAGGGCGCGGGCACAGGATGCCAACGCCTGAAATTCCACTGACCGGCTTGATGAAGTCACCGGACAGGCTCAATTAGGCGACACTTTAAAACCAAAACATGGGGTGAGGTCAAGTCTCATGATCAGCGCAGTAAATCAGCGGACACTCAGAAACTTGCTAAACTTTGGTAGATCAACACCCTTTATTTAACTTTGCCACCTGTTGTCAGGAATAGCACAAAACATACGGAGTTGGAAAATATGTCGGCAATCGGACTGGTTCTGGCGATCGCTGTACCGCTGGCGTTACTCATGCTGGGTGCCGTTGTTTACAACCGTAACCTGCAGAAGAAGCAGGCGAAGCAGAATCAGGCGCGACTGATCCGCCAGAAGGCTGGAGACCTGCTCGAGGCGCTGGAGTACCTGATGCTGGTCGACAGTCACCGCGACATTCAGTCTGCCGTGCTTGAACGGGTGAAAGAGCTGTACGCGCTGGCAGCAAGCCAGGCTGGGGCCGAAGCAGGTAAGGGGGACTTTGATGCTGAACCTTACGAACAGAAAATCAAAGCGGATGGCCCTTTTCGCCGTGTTCTGAAGAGCGACCGCGAGCTGAAATACGGCCGCCGGCAATTCTCGGCAGTGCTCAAAGCACTTACCCTGATGGCAAAAAAGAAGCAGATTTCCGAGACGGCCATGGTCGAGTATCGGCGTTACCTAAAGATGACCCTGCTGGAGCGCGAGGTAGATACATACACCGCTCAGGGCGATGTTGCTGCTGGGCGGGGCGACATTGTCACTGCGGCAAATTATTTCAAAGCTGCGCGTAAACTTCTTATCGAGTTTGATATTCAGTTTCCTGAGAAGAATCAGAGAGTAAAGGCTATTGCCGAGAAAACGGCTGCGCTCTATCGCGGTGAGAAGAATGAGGTGCTCGACGAGCCCGACGGTCCGAACGACAATCTGTCCAAAGCACTCTCAAAGGAGGCTGCAGCGGAGACTAATGAGTTTGGTATGTCCAGCGATCCTGGCGCCGTCAAAAAACGCTACTAACTGAAGAGAGACTGAGCCTCCGCTGTTTGTGGTTGCATGACAGCGCGAATGAGATCTGGCATCTTAGGCGTCTTTATTGGCTGCAACGTTTATCTGCCCTTCCGCCGTGTCTGATCTATCCCTTTTGCTGGAACGCCTGCTGCCCACTACCGACCTGAGTATGGGTTCCGGACTGATTGCACGTCATAACGTTCGAGGCCTTGATTTTGACTGCCTGCACCTTGAGCAGATTGATCCTCTGATGTCTGGCAATAAAGTCTTTAAACTGCTCGGGCACCTCCACGCGTGGGAAGAATCGGGAAGGTCATCCCTGATCAGCTTTGGCGGCCGTTGGTCCAATCACCTCCATGCGCTGGCATTTGCTGCTCAACGGCTCAACATCCCAGTGGAAGCCTGGGTGTTGGGCTACCCCGAACAGCCTCTGACGCCCACCTTGCAGGACTGTATCGATGCTGGCATGAGAATACGCTTCTGCGGCCGTGATCAATACGCGATGCGTTATGACGAAGCGTGGCGGACTCGATTGGCGGTTGAGTCAGATGCCTGGGTGATTCCTGAGGGCGGCGACGGCCCTGAGGGCAGGGAAGGATTCGGCCTGCTTGCATCGCTGTTCGAGCCCTACGACGAAGTCTGGGTTGCTGCGGGCACCGGGACGACGGCGCAGGGAATTGCTGAGCAGTTAAGAGCAGATCAGACCTTAGTGATCGTCAATGCTGTTCAGGATCAGGGAGTGCTTGAGGCACAGTTAAAAGCGAGCTCCTATTCCCCTGAAATACGTTTTGCGCACCAGCCAGAAAACCTGCGATTCGGTAAATTATCTCCGGCGCTCAGGGAACTGATTGCCGATGCAGACCGGGCGGGCCTGATGCTTGACCCTGTCTATACCGTACGTCTGCTCGCGGCCTGGCTCATGGCACAGGATACTGAGCCAAGACGCAGCCTGCTGGTTCATAGTGGCGGACTGCAAGGTCGCCGCGGTGTATCGGGTCTTAGGTACTCAACGTTATAGATGTATCGTTTGGGGTTAACTGTGCCAGTCAGGCGCGACCATCATCCAGCGTTCAGTTTCTCCCCAACCGTTCTGGAGCTTCTCCATCCGGGCAATCGCAAGAGGGATGCTCAGATATTGATAAGCACAGGTGAGGTATTTCAGAAGCTCATCCCGCGTGATCGCAAACGACGAGAATACCGGGCTTAGCCAATCCTGTTTTGATAAAACGTACCAGTGTCCTTCGGGTAAGTAGTGAGCCTGCTCAATCGGGCACCAGTAGCCCGACCAGTGGTCTGGGCTGATTTCGACGGGCAAAGGTGCTGCCGATACATCATGCGCTGGAGCAAACAGGCAGCCACGCATAATGGCGAAAGATTGCACGGGGGCAGGGGCAAGCTGCTTGATTTCACTCAGAGCGACCGGGTTCTGAGCCAGTGGTAACTGGTGATCGAAGGTGTGCTGTATTTTACGGCTGAGAAGATCCCGGCGATTCGGACCGATCCAGTCATCCTCGACGCCAAGGTAGAATTTGAGTGCAAGCTCAATGTGCAGGGTGCTTTGTCCGCGCGGAATCAGCAGATCCAGTTCGCCGAGGGTTCTTCCTTCATCGGTAATCTGCTGGTTGGCGATGAACGGAATTTCTGAGCTGCTTAATGCGGATTGCCACAGTTGTTCGAAACGGAAACCAAGGCGCGGGCTTTGAAAATCGGGTGACAGAGTGGTCCCTTTCAAACGGCTTTCGCACAGCTCTGGCAATATTTCTGTTAGCGGCGGTGTTACGCTGCTGCTCAGGAGAGACGGACCAAAGATGCTCCAGAGCAGATCGCGTTTGTTTTTATCCTGAATGTCGAAGAATGCTTCCGGGGTGGTCGCCATGGGGTCAAGCCTGGTGTTCTGCGGTATAGTATGTAAAAAGACGCTGCAGCAGGATGTTGACTGCAGCCCGTGATTTGTTGAGGTTACCAGTTTTCTGATGGAAGAGTTCCGCAATATCGGTCTGATCGGCCGACTGAACAGTAATAAAGTGATAGATACTATCCGTCGTTTGTCGCGTTATCTGCTCGATGAGGGGTATCACACCATTCTGGACGACCGTATCGCGGAGGTGATGCCGGGTCACGGAATGCAGGTCAGCAATGTGAATATGCTGGGCGAGATCTGCGATCTTGTGATCGTAGTGGGCGGTGACGGCAGCCTTCTTGGTGCTGCGCGGGCTCTGGCTAAGTTCAACACACCGGTACTGGGCATTAACCGTGGTCGTCTTGGGTTCCTGACCGACATCAGCCCGGATGAAGAGATGTGCGAAGCAGTTCAGGCGGTACTCGACGGCGACTATATAGAAGAAAGACGTTTCCTGCTGGATGCGGAAATCAAACGGGATGGTAACCCGATTGGCTCAGCCACCGGCTTGAACGACGTGGTTCTGCACCCGGGTAAGTCAGCCCGGATGATCGCCTTTGACCTCTATATCGAAGGTCAGTTTGTTTATCACCTGCGCTCTGATGGTCTGATTGTTTCAACACCGACTGGATCTACCGCCTATGCTTTGTCTGGTGGCGGCCCGATTATGCATCCGCGCCTTGATGCCCTGGTTCTGGTGCCAATGTTTCCGCATACGCTGTCGAGTCGACCGATTGTGGTTGACGGCAAGGCAGAAGTGAAAATTGTTGTGGATGCCAGCCAGGGGCTGTATCCGACGATCAGTTGTGACGGCCAGACACACATTCCTTGTGCACCGGGTGACAGCATCACTATCCGTAAAAAAGCGCACAAGCTGAAACTGATCCATCCGAAAGGTCATAACTTTTACGAGATCTGTCGTACGAAGTTGGGCTGGAGCAGTAACCTCGGAGACTGAATATGCATCAGGGATATGACCTGATAGGCGACATTCATGGCTGCGGCCTGACGCTGATCGACCTGCTTGAACAGATGGGTTACAGCAAGCGCAATGGGGTGTATCAGCATCCGAAGCGCAAAGTCGTTTTCCTCGGGGACATCGTTGACCGTGGGCCGAATATCCGGCTTGCATGTCATATCGTGCGGGACATGGTCGAAGCTGGGCACGCCGATATCGTTATGGGTAACCACGAGTACAACGTCGTTACCTATCTGAGTGAAGCGCCGGCGGGCATGCGCCAGCCGTTTCTGCGTCCGCACACACCGCGTAACAATTTCATTGTTGAACAGACGCTGGAGCAGTTTGCGAATTACCCGCAGGAATTCAATGAAATGCTCGATTGGTTCCTGACTATTCCCTTGTTCCGTGAGTACGAGCACTTCCGGGTGGTTCACGCTTGCTGGGATCATCAGATGATCGACGAGTATCTGCGCCGCTACGGCTCCAACCAGATTACTAAAGAGATGCTGCCGGAATCGGTGCAGACGGATTCATTTCTGTATCAGTTTCTGGACCGGATGCTGCGTGGCACTTCTCTGAAATTGCCTGATGGTCGTTCAATGACGGCAAAAGACGGCATGGTCAGACAGTTCTTCAGAACCAAGTTCTGGGCGGGAGACCCGCAGCGCTATAACGATGTGATTTTTCAGCCTGACCCTCTGCCTGAAGATTTGCAGCATGCGCTACTCAGTGAAGACGAGAAAGAGCAGTTACTGTTTTATGGGCCTGATGAAAAACCTCTGTTTATCGGACATTACTGGATGTCAGGCTTGCCCGAGCCCATCGTACCCAACATCGCCTGTCTTGATTACAGTGCAGTGAAGTACGGCCGCCTGGTCGCGTATCGGATGGATACCGAACGTCATCTGCAGAAGGGCAAATTTGCCTGGGTCCGCGTTGAAAAGAAAGAGCGCTGATGCAACCGCTGGCCGTATTAAGTGCTCCACTGGAGACTGACCTGTCGCCTCTGACACGGCATTTGTGGTCAGAGAAAATAGTGCATCGCGTTGTCGAGGAAGGTAATCAGCAGGTGTTATTGATTGCCGACCCCGACGATATCGAGCGTATCAAAGAGCTGCTGGACGACTGGAGAGAAGGCTCATTAGCGGAGCCAGTGGCTGTCGGGAGTTCTGGCCCTTCGATCATCCAACGGCTGACCGCAGTGCCGTTAACGGTTGCTCTCATAGTGCTGGTGGCTTGCGTGTTTGGCTGGCAGCATGTTTCGAATGACTGGCACGCATGGCTGGAGAATAGCCAGTCTCTCTGGCCCGACGCCCGAAATCAGCTTTCTACCTATCTGAATATGTCGTTCTGGGAAATGTGGCGGCCAACGCTGCTGCACTTTAGTGTGATGCATCTGCTGTTCAATACCTTGTGGATCTGGGTACTGGCCGGAGCCATGGAACGTCAGGGCGAGCGTTTCGGAATTCTGGCATTGCTTATACTGTGCGGCATTAGCGGAAACCTGTTGCAATGGTGGCTGGCTGGTCCAGCGTTCGGTGGTATCTCGGGCGTTGTCTATGGTTTAGCGGCCTGGACCGGGCTTCGTCAGTACCGTTACAGAATTAATTATGGCGTTCCTCCGGCCTTGTTGGGGGTAATGATTTTCTTTATGGTGATTATGCTGTTCGGCGACACCGTGGTGCCGGGCCTGTCGGGGTCTGCTCATGGCGGGCATCTGGGCGGTTTATTGTGTGGCTTCCTGCTGGCCGTGATCTGGCCAAATCCTAATCGGAGAAATAATGAATCTTGAAGATCTGATCCGTTCGCTTACACCCGAAGTGTACGAAAACCTGAAAAATGCTGTTGCAACCGGGCGTTGGCCAAATGGCCGCAAGCTTGAGGATGGGCAGCGGGAATTATGCATGGAAGCCATCATCTATTACGAAAACACCCACGATGTGCCTGCCGATCAACGAGTAGGATATCTCGATCAGGGGTGCAAATCTGGTAAAGACGACGACACTCAACCGCTGAATATCCAATGAGCAAGTCAGAATTTTCCGGCCATCTGGATAAGATGCGCATTCGCCCAGCGGCAACGGTGGCATACTCGCTGGTGCTCAACAATGAAGAGTACCCGATCAACGATTTTCTCGGAAAAAGCCTGTCCCTCTCGTGGGAGGGCGACATCCATTGTCGTGCCTGTAACCGGCCAACCAATAAAAGTTTCAGCCAGGGATATTGTTACCCCTGCTTTACCAAACTGCCGGAATGCGATTCCTGCATCATGAGCCCTGAAAAGTGCCACTTTCACCTTGGTACCTGCCGGGATGCAGCGTGGGGTGAGCGCGTTTGTTTTAACGATCATATCGTTTACCTGGCCAATTCGTCGGGCATCAAGGTCGGCATTACGCGGATGAAGAACATGCCTTCCCGCTGGCTGGATCAGGGCGCTGCGCAAGCCTTACCAATTGCGAGAGTTGCAACACGACGACTGGCAGGGTTGGTCGAAGATATTATCCGCCGCGATATCGCCGATAAAACGAACTGGCGGGCAATGCTGAAAGGCGATTCGCCAGAACTGGACCTGGTCGCAGAAAGAGACCGCCTCAAAGAACATTTTGCTGAAGAACTCAATCAGCTTGAGCTGGAGCAGGGTCCTGGCTCAATTACATGGTTGACGAACGAGAGCGTCCGGCACTTTAATTACCCAGTAATTGAATACCCGACCAAAGTAAGTAGTCATAATTTCGATAAAACCGCAGAAGTATCGGGGCGCCTGATGGGCATGAAGGGTCAGTACCTGATTCTCGATACTGGAGTCATCAATGTGCGGAAATTTACCTCATACAACGTCAGAGTGACAGTGAACAGGGAGTCTTAACATGCGTGACGCTCAACCGAAGGCGATTCAGTTAGCGGACTACCAAGCACCCGCCTATGAAGTGACGGATACCCATCTTAAATTTGAGTTAAACGATGGCTATACACAGGTGCATTCCGTTCTGACACTCAAGCAGGCCGGGGACGGTAATGAACTCGTACTTAACGGGCAGGACCTTGAACTTCTTAGTATCCGTCTTGACGGAAACGAACTGACGACCGATGACTATGTGGTGGGTGAGGAAACACTGACTCTCAGTAGCTTAGGCGCTTCACATACTTTGGAAATATCTACTCAGATATATCCAGAAAAAAATACAGCATTGGAAGGGCTGTATCGTTCAGGCGGTATGTATTGCACACAGTGCGAGGCCGAAGGCTTCCGTCGTATCACTTACTACCCGGACCGCCCGGATGTTATGTCAGTGTTTACAACTGAAATAATCGCCGATGCTGAACAGTTCCCAGTGTTGCTGTCGAACGGCAACCCGGTGAGTGAAAAAACTGAAGATGGCAAAAAGCACGTCGTCTGGCACGATCCGCATAAAAAGCCGGCCTACCTGTTTGCGCTGGTGGCAGGGGATCTTCAGGTTCGTGATGATCACTTCATTACCTGCTCAGGTCGTGAAGTGCTGCTGCGGATTTTTGTTGAACCTCAGAACGTTGATAAAACAGAATACGCACTGGACGCTCTGAAGCGCTCTATGCGATGGGACGAAGAAGTCTATGGCCGCGAATACGATCTGGATATTTTCATGATCGTCGCCGTTGATGACTTCAACATGGGGGCCATGGAAAACAAAGGTCTGAATATTTTTAACTCGTCCTGTGTTCTCGCTAACCCAGCTACCGCGACCGATGCCGCGTATCAACGTATCGAAGCCATTGTGGCTCACGAATATTTTCACAACTGGTCGGGCAACCGCGTTACCTGTCGCGACTGGTTTCAGTTAAGCCTCAAAGAAGGTTTTACTGTGTTCCGGGATGCCTGTTTCTCCGCGGATATGAATTCACCCACTGTGAAACGAATTGAAGACGCCAGTATGCTGCGCACTGTTCAGTTCGCGGAAGACGGTGGGCCGATGGCGCATCCGGTGCAACCAGACTCTTACATCGAGATTTCCAACTTTTACACAGTGACCATCTATGAGAAAGGCGCTGAAATTGTTCGTATGTTGCACAAAATTCTGGGCGCCGAAGGATTCCGTAAAGGCTCTGATCTGTATTTCGAGCGCCACGATGGTCAGGCTGTCACCATCAACGATTTTGTTCAGGCAATGGAAGACGCCAATGGCGTTGATCTCAGCCAGTTCCGCCTCTGGTACAAACAGTCGGGTACGCCGGTGGTTGAAGTACTTACCCAATACGATCATGCGGCAGAACGCCTGACTATTAATCTGCGCCAGAGTACCCCAGACACACCAGGGCAAACGAATAAGAAGCCGCTGTGGATTCCTGTTCAGTTGGGCTTTATTGCTCACAGCGGCGAAGATATGGAAATTCGCCCGGACAAAGCCGATTCGTGGACCGAAGAAAGCCAGGTTCTGCATTTCCGCGAGGCCGAGCAGACCTTCAGTTTCGGTGGCGTGATCGAAGAGCCTGTTGTGTCACTGTTCCGCGATTTCTCCGCGCCGGTGCGTATTAATTATCAGCACAGCCAGTCTGCGTTGCGCTTCATGTTGCAGCACGACAGTGATGGTTTTAACCGCTGGGATGCCGGACAGCAACTGATGCTGCACTGGATTGCGCTGGCGGAGAAAGGGCGTTTTAAGCTCGTTAAAGAAGACATTGACGCACTGCACAGTGTAATCAGTGACGAGAGTCTGGACCCGGCGATGGTTGCTTACCTGATGGCATTGCCATCCGAGGCGTACATCGCAGAAACGCGGAAGTCTTATGATCCTGTCGCTATTCACAATGGTCGTGAGCAGGTTCTGTCTGAGGTGGCTGAAGCGTTAAACGAAGACTTTAAGGCTTGCTACGAACGCTTGAATGTCCCTGCCGAATACCAGCCTGCACCGGCTGATATGGCGCGTCGCTCGCTGAAAAATCTTGCGCTTTCGTACTGGGCGCGCGCATCTTCGGATGGTATCGAAGCGGCTAAGGCGCAGTTTAACAGTGCAGACAACATGACCGATCAGATGGCGGCACTGCGTGTTCTCGTGACATGCTGTGATGAAGCTGAAGCGCAGGAAGCTCTGAATGCGTTTTACGAGCAGTGGAAACACGATTCACTGGTTGTAAATCAGTGGCTGACAGTCCAGTGTGGCTCTTCACGATTGGGCTCGCCGGAGCATATTGAAAAAATGCTGGAGCACGAAGCATTCGACTGGCGCAACCCCAACAAGGTGCGCTCAGTCATTGGTGCGTTTGCGAATCAGGCACTGTGTCATTTTCATAGTGAAAATGGCCGTGGTTACCGTCTGCTGGCAGATGCAGTTATCCGTTTGAACGCAAGCAACCCTCAGATAGCTTCACGACTCCTGACGCCACTGACCCGCTGGAAGCGTTTAGTGCCAAGTCAGTCACACTTGATGAAAGCTGAGTTGCAACGAATCATGGATAGCGGCAGTCTCTCGAAAGACGTGTATGAAGTTGTTAGCAAGAGTTTGGTTTAAGGAAAACTGATCTGATGGATCTTTCAGGTATCATCCGTGTAAAACGCGGTTTCTCATTGCTTGCCACGCTATGCGTGGCGGGTGGTATGTTTGTGTCGCAGGCCTATGCCTCTGTCTCAGTTTCTGAAGCAGAACGGCTTAAGTCTGTCCTCACTCCCATGGGTGGGCAGCGCGAGGGCAACGGCCGTGATATTCCCCCATGGCGGGGTGGACTGACTCTGCCGCCGGTTGAATATAAAGAGCCAGGGCAACATCACCCTGATCCATTTCCGGACGACCAGCCTCTGTTTACTGTGACTGCTCAGAACATGAATCAGTACAGCAATAATCTGACAGAAGGGCAGAAAGAGATGTTCAGGACATACCCTGACACCTTCAAAATGCCTGTGTACCAGACTCGTCGTACAGCTGCAGCACCTGAGTGGGTATATGAAAACACCTACAAAAATGCGTTACGTGCCGAATTAGCAGACGGTGGTAACTCGCTTCTTTATTCGTACGCGGGTATTCCGTTCCCCATCCTGAGTGATAATAAAAATCAGGCGGGTGTTCAGGCGGTCTGGAATCACATTACTCGCTGGCGTGGCACCTACCTGCAGCTGCAGGCTTCAGAGGTTGCAGTTCATCAGGACGGCAAGTTCACACCGACTACGGTAGAGCAACAGGTTGAATTCAACTACTACCGTCAGGATAAAACGATTGAAGAGCTGGATAACTTACTTTTCTATTATCTGTCTGTGACCAAAGCACCAGCGCGTCTCGCTGGTGGTGCGGTACTGGTCCATGAACCTCTTAACCAGGCAAACGATGCCCGGCAGGCTTGGGGTTACAACGCTGGTCAGCGTCGTGTACGTCGTGCCCCTAACCTTGCGTACGACACGCCTATTGCCGCTGCCGATGGCTTACGCTATGCCGACGACACGGACATTTATAACGGTTCGCCGGACCGCTATAACTGGAAACTTATCGATAAACGCGAAATTTACATTCCATACAATAACTATCGTCTCACCTCGAATGAGGCAAGTTACAACGATATTCTGCGCCCAGGGCATCTCAACCCAGAATACACCCGCTATGAAAAACATCGTGTCTGGGTCGTTGAAGGTACGCTTAAAGATGGTATGAGGCATGTTTACAGCAAAAGAGTGTTCTATATTGATGAAGATACCTGGAGCATTGCGGTAGCAGATCAGTACGATATGAATGGCCAGTTGTGGCGTGTGAGCATGGCCTATATTAAGACGTATTATGAGCTACCGGTGACCTGGACTGGCATGGATGTGTTCCATGATCTTCTCGACCGCCGCTACCATGTACAGGGCTTGATGAACGAAGAGCCCGAAGAAATTGACTACAGTAACCCACCTCCGGGTGACCGTTACTTCACACCGGCTGAATTGCGTCGACGCGGACGCCGATAACACCTCCCCGGTAATTTTCACTGTCAAGGGGGCGTAGCAGTAAGGTGCGGGAAGCGCCAGTTTGGTTACATAACGTAACAAGAGCGTGTTAGTCAGTGGTAGGGCTGTCCGCTAGACTAGCGCCGCTTTAATAATGCTAATAATACGGGGTTTTATATGTTTTCTGATTTGGTCAGGCCATGGGCAGGCAACCAAAAGAGCGGGCTAAGCCTCCTCTCGGGTCTGTTCATTAGCGGGGCTCTGGCTACATCAACCGGAGCATTCGCAGAGTGGCAGGATCCTCTCCAGACACCTGCAATGTCGTCCGACAAGGCGCATGAATCATTGTTACTTGATGTTACAGATCGTGGTCAAGCGCTTGTCAGTGTTGGTGCCTACGGCCACGCTATCGTTTCAACAGACAACGGCTTCACCTGGAGTCAGGGTAGCGTTCCTGTAACCACAACCTTAACTTCCGTTGATTTTGCTGATGAACAGAATGGCTGGGCTGTCGGCCATGACGGCGTGATTCTCAACACGATGGACGGTGGATCAAACTGGACGAAACAGTTTGACGGCTTCAAAGCCAATGAAGCGATGCTGAGGTCGGCACGGAATAACCTGACAAATGCGGAAGAGCGCTTAGAAGCAATTCAGGAAACGGGCTCCGATATGGATGTAGAGCAGGCCATGACTGCTCTGGAGAATGCAGAATTTGCATTTCAGGATGCTGAGTACGATCTCGAAACTGGCTCGACCAAACCCTTCCTTGATGTGTATTTCTGGTCAGCGAGAGAAGGTATTGCAGTCGGTGCGTACGGGATGGCCTTCCAGACGATGGACGGTGGCAATGAGTGGTTTGAAATCAGTTCAAGACTGCCAAACCCGAATCGCTTGCACCTCAACGCAATTACCCGCGTCGGCGAACGCTCACTGACAATTGTCGGTGAAATGGGGCTTATGCTTCGATCAGACGACATGGGTGAAACCTGGGTTGGTCAGTCAGCACCTTACGACGGCTCTCTTTTTGGATTGCTCGATGAAGGGGATACCCAGATTCTTTTCGCTCTGCGCGGACACACCTACCGCTCCGATGATGACGGCATTACCTGGCAAGTGCTCGATACCGGTTCTGAGCAAACTCTGCTGGGAGGTTTCAGTTCAGATCGAGGTGCGATGCTAGTCGGAAACGGCGGTAGCGTGGTGACGCTGAACGCTCAGCTATCAGGAGCAGAATCGACAATCATCGCTGGCCGCAAAGGCGCAGCATCAGTTATTCGCAGTGAAGCCGGGCATTTCGTTATTGCCGGCGACGCTGGCATTCAATTGGTAAGCAGAGAGGGCAAATTGTTGCAACGTCAGGCAGAAATGAGCGGGGAGAAAGGCAATGAGTGAACAGAAGCACCATTACTCCTCTGAGCCAGAGCACTACATTCTGTCTTCAGAATCGGAGCCGTTTCTTGAACGCCTGATCTTTAACAATCGCTCGCTGGTCATCGTCGTACTGATGGCCCTGACTGCGTTATTTGGCTATGGCCTGAGTAAGGTTACGCTGGATGCCAGTATCGAAAAGTATATCCCTCTGAACCACGAGTACATCCAGAACTACCTTGTTCATAAAGATGAGATGAAAAGTGGTGTAGCCAACGTAAAAATTGCTGTCGAAACAACTGACGGTGACATTTTTACCCAGGACTACATGGATACTCTGAGTAAAATCAGTGACGAAATCTTTTTCGTTAAGGGGGTCGACCGCTCCGGAATGGAGTCTCTCTGGACACCGAACGTCCGTTGGATGGAAGTGACCGAGGAAGGTTTTCAGGGCGGCCCGGTTATTCCGAGCACCTATGATGGTTCTCCTGACAGCCTCGAACAGGTTCGTCAGAATGTCTTGAAGTCGGGTCAGGTTGGTCGTCTGGTGGCGAACAACTTCGAGTCTTCGATCATTAATGTTCCACTGGTTGAGTACAACCCGGACACGGGTGAAAAACTAAGCTACGCAACGTTCAGCGCGGACCTTGAAGAGAAAATCCGCAATAAGTACGGCAGTGATCAGTACCGTATTTATATCACCGGTACGCCTAAAAAACTGGGTGACCTGCTCGAGGGGGCACAGTCGATCGCGCTCTTCTTCCTTGCCGCTATGGTGATGACTGCGATTCTTCTTTATCTCTATTCCCGCTGTATCCGCGGCACCATCGTTCCTATTGTGGCATCTCTGATTGCAGTGGTCTGGCAGCTAGGTTCACTGGCGCTGATGGGATTCACCATCGACCTGTATTCTGTTCTGGTGCCTTTCCTCGTATTCGCGATTGGTATCAGTCACGGTGTTCAGATCATTAACGGCATTGCGATTGAATCCGGTAAAGGGGCATCGCCGGTTCAGGCGGCTCGTCACGCATTCCGTGGTTTGTATGTCCCAGGCATGCTGGCACTACTCAGCGACGCGATTGGCTTCCTGACGCTGCTCTTTATTGATATCGGCGTAATTCAGGAACTGGCGATCGCAGCGAGTGTGGGTGTCGCAATGATCATCGTGACCAACCTGGTACTGTTGCCAGTGATCATGTCGTACATCGGTATCAGCCAGCCGGGTATCGACCATGCGTATAAAGCATCTCAGAGCAAGGCGCCGGTATGGCGTGGCCTCTCTGCCTTTGCCAGCCGTAAGGTTGCACCATTCCCAATTGCTATCGCTATCGCAATGGGGATCGGTGGTTACTATTACAGTCAGGATCTGAAAATTGGTGACCTTGATAAAGGTGCGCCAGAACTTCGCGCTGACAGCCGTTACAACAAAGACAACGCCTTTATGGTCGGGAATTACTCCACCAGTTCAGACGTATTTGTTGTTATGGTCGAGACGGCTCCTGAGCGTTGTAATGCTTATAAAGTCATGGACGCTATGGATCGCTTTATGTGGTACATGGAGAACGTTCCGGGCGTTCAGTCTGCGACCTCTCTGGTCACTGTGTCCAAGCTGGTAACCAAATCGATGAACGAAGGTAACCTGAACTGGTCAGCGTTGTCGCGCAACCAGACAGTTCTGAATACCTCCATTCAGCGCGCACCGGGCGCACTGCTGAATTCAGACTGCTCCATGGCGCCTGTGATCATTTACCTGAATGATCACAAAGCTGAGACGCTTGAGACTGTGGTCGCCGCTGTCGAAAATTTTAAAGACAGCTACGACGATGACGTCGATATGAAGTTCTACGGCTATCGTTACAACGAGCTCGGGCAGGCGATCGAAGAGGGTGAAATTGATTCGGTGCCTGTGCGCTTCCAGTTAGCTTCTGGTAACGCGGGTATTGAAGCGGCGACGAATCAGGTGATTGCTGATGCGCAGGGCACTATGTTGATCTTCGTCTACGTGGTTGTTTTTGTACTCTGCTTTATCACCTTCCGTAGCTTGCGAGCTGTGGCTTGTATCCTGATCCCTCTGGCGTTGACCTCTATTCTGAGTCAGGCGCTTATGACGTACCTGGATATCGGTGTGAAGGTGGCAACGCTGCCAGTGATCGCGCTGGGTGTCGGTATCGGTGTCGACTACGGTATTTATATCTACAACCGCCTCGAAGTTATGATTCTGGCTGGTAAGTCGATGCAGGAAGCCTTCTTTGAAACCCTGCGCTCTACGGGTAAGGCCGTTAGTTTTACCGGTGTGACTCTGGCCATTGGTGTTGCCACCTGGATGCTCTCGCCGATTAAGTTCCAGGCCGATATGGGTATTCTGCTGACCTTTATGTTCCTCTGGAACATGCTTGGTGCTTTGATACTGCTGCCTGCTCTGGCGAGCTTCCTGCTCAAACCAGAGAGCATGCTGGCACGTCACAAGAAAAAGCACGGTGACGTGCCGCCTGCGGGATAATACCGCCGAAAGCAGGTAAACTAATGCCCCTGACAGAGCCTCTGTTCAGGGGCATTTTTTTAGCACTCGTTTGTCGTTGGAGTAAGAATGAAAAGTCCGCTTGGCCTGGAAGCCAGAATCCCGGTATTTGAGCTGTTCAAAGACGCGTTGTTTTTGCTGTGGGCAAAGCGCGGTCGCTTATTAAGTATGTTTCTCCCCATTATTCTTGTACTGGTGGTTCTTGATCGGTATAGCGCAGCTATTACTGAGCCTATTATTGCCGCGATGGGTCAGGAAGGCGGAAATATGGAGATGGGCTTTCCTTTGGAATTCTGGATAGTCACTGTCATATCCGGGCTATTGAGTATCCTTCTTGCGACCACTGTGCACCGTTTCACTTTGCAGGATTCGTCTCATTGGCCTAGCAATGCACTCCGAGTTCCCAATCGCTCTGACTGGCGTTACTTACTTCGTTCACTGCTGTTGGTTTTTGTTTCCGTAGGCGCTGGCCTTGGTGTGACTATTGTAGTGTTAGTCATTATGGGAATAGTGACCGGTGCGAATGATCCTGCGGCGATGCAGCAAGTGGTTGGTCTGGCATTTATTCCGGCCTTCATGTTGATGCTTTACATCCTCGCACGTTTGTCGATTACCTTGCCTGAAATTGCTATCGGCACAGAGGGCTCTGATCTAGGGCGGGCCTGGCGGATGAGCAAAGGAAATGGCACTCGCCTGGTTATCGTAGCGCTGGCTCTGCCTTTGTTGGTTAACCTCCCATTTCTACTGTTAGTGTCGCTGGAGAATGTGGTGACGGATATCGTGGCTGCCTTTGGCATATACAGTATGACACTGATATCAATCACCGTACTCTCGCTCAGCTACCAATTCCTGCTTGAGTTTTACGAGCCGGATGAAGGTGAAGAGGTCACTCCTGAGAAGGATGACGATGATGGAATGGACGCCTGATCAAACATGAAGCTGGGTGATCTGAGCATTACCTACGTCGAGGTGATTGCATCCACCATGCGCACCCTCGGTGCTGACCCGGATGCGCTGCTGGGTCAGTACAATATCCTTCCTGAAACGCTGGCATCGCCTGATACCCGAATCAGTATTCCTCGCTTTATGCGCATCGGGCACGATGCCATTCAGCAAACCAAATCCCCTTGGTTTGGTTTAGAAATGGGCCGACATACCTGGCCAGCTCAGCTGGGTCTGGCGGGCCTGGTCGCTATGACCGCACCGGATCTCCGCCGCGCCTGTCAGGCGATAGCAGGCTTTGAACTACTGTCGAGTTTTAATGCGCGTGGTGCGAGTTCGTTCTCGTTAGAAGAGGGTAAGCCCGCGCTTAAGTTCTACTCTGTTAGCCCCTACAACGCCTATAACCTGTTTGTGGTCGACTCGGTGCTTTCGAGTTGGGCACACATCCTTGGTGTCATCAGCGGGCAAACCGATGGCATCCTTGAGTCTGTCGATATCGAGTTTTCAGATCCGGGGTATGCAGATGTTTATCGTCGCTACTTCAAGTGTCCGGTGAATTTTGGCGCCGGTTCTAATCGATTAGTGCTCCAAAATGAAGCACTGAATTTACCCGTGATCCAAAGTTGCCACTCTATCCATGAAGGGCTGAAACGACAGGCGGAACGCGAACTGGACAGAGTAAGGCTCGGTCTTAGCGTGACAGAGCAGGTGGCCCGCACTGTGGCGCCGCTGTTGGACGGTGAGACCCCCGAGCTGAGTAAGGTTGCCAGTCGACTGAATATGGCGCCCTGGACGCTTCGCAGGCGCCTTCAGGCTGAAGGAAAGACCTATCAGGATGTGCTCAACGCAACGCGCAAAGATCTGGCGGTAAGTTATATCAGGGATACGTCACTGACGTTGGGGGAAATAGCGTATTTGCTGGGGTTTGGTTCTGCTGCGGCATTCCAGCGCGCATTCCGGCGCTGGACCGGCGAGGCGCCGGGCCGCTATAGGGAAAACTGCCGCTAGGGCAGAGCCGCAGTTACATCTCTACGGCGTCATCACAGTCGTCTTCGTAATCGTCAAAGCCGACATCTAACAGATCTTCAATGTAATCAGACATTTTCGATCTCCTTTTTGTTGTTAATCCAATCCTGTTGGTTTGCCACTACAGGAACACTTCCCGAGCGACAACTTAAAGTACACAGCTGATCGTGAAGAAAGTACTCAAACGAATCTAGCATATATCGTGCCACTTAAAGTAAATATAGTCGCTGCTGGAGAAAAGACCAGGCATCCTTGCCCGAGTTCCCAGACTTCCTTGCGACTATGTGTAAAAGATAGTCAGCCAATATGACGTGGATATGACATTGGCTCAGAAACTCTGATAGCGGAGCGTAAAGATCTGTCGGAGATGAAGAAGACTAATTAAGAACTATCGAGTGAAGTAGGGGGATCTAAAAAGTAGATGGCGGACTGGACGGGACTCGAACCCGCGACCCCCGGCGTGACAGGCCGGTATTCTAACCAACTGAACTACCAGTCCGCATTGTATTCACTTTATTGCAAAGTGATGGTGGGTGATGACGGGATCGAACCGCCGACCCTCTGCTTGTAAGGCAGATGC
>NZ_CFHJLR010000011.1:124129-125295 GCF_984348125.1 Thalassolituus sp. | reverse complement strand
GAAAATTATTCAAGGGCGTGTGCCTGAAGTGTCCACGAAAGTGGTAGCAGATCACGCCCCAAACCTTGGCGTTATGCAGGATGATGAACTGGTCAATCGCTAAAAAGTTATCAGGTGGAGCGCTGACATTGATTGGTTTGGCAGTGTTGGCAGATATCCTCGTCGCATTGTTCATCGGGCGTGGTGCGCTGACTGCTGAATCTGCTGGTTGCTATCTTACTGATGCAATGGTGATTGGTTTTCACTGTCAGGGGTTTTGGGCATCTGACATTGTGTCGGCCTGGCTCAACCTTCCAGCGTGGGCGGTCTATGGGTTAATGTTTGCACCCTATAGCTTGAAAGCGGCCATTCTGGCTATTTTGGTATGGGTGCCGCTAATCATTTTCATCGTGGCGTCTCGCAAGGTGGCTCAACGTGCATAACAAGGCGCAGCAGTTCGCGGCCGATGGCCGCCGGACGTCCTTTACGTGGCTCCTTCGTCGCCACTCCAAGGTCGCCGCTGTGCTTCGGCGTTATACGGTGGGAGTAGTAAGCCCGATGGAATATAAACGGCGTTACGCTTAACGAGGATGTCCTTGTTTCCTTAGTAAGGACACTTTGTGAAGATGATCATAAACAATAACTATATGGAACATAAATGTACATTCGTACGGTCGAAATTGAAAACTACCGAGCCTTCGAAAAGTTTGAGATTAAACTTTCACCGCTAAGCCTAATTATTGGTGAAAATGAAGCAGGTAAAACCAACCTTTTTAGCGCACTTACCCTGCCTCTTAACAGCAACGATATTAGCTTCAATAAGAAACGTCTCTCAGTATCAGATATCAATCGGGAAGCTATCAAAAACTTTTACCAAGCTATTATCGACGAAAAGGAAGATGATGAAATCAAGGCTTTGATTCCAAAGGTTCGAGTTGAGGTCGAGTTCACAGAGCCAAAGAACATTATCGAAGAAGGCGTTATTGGTAAGTGGATAATTGGAGAAGAAGCCGACGATAGCTATAAAATTCGCTACGATTTCAGGCCCAAAGATGCAGATCACTTTGTAAAGACTGCCAAGGATTTACTTGAAGGCATCAAGGACATCAAAGATACACGCTGGTTCAACCTACCAATTGAGCTGTACGACTA
Source organism: Thalassolituus sp. (assembly GCF_984348125.1). NCBI lineage: Bacteria > Pseudomonadati > Pseudomonadota > Gammaproteobacteria > Oceanospirillales > Oceanospirillaceae > Thalassolituus > Thalassolituus sp. The sequence goes on along the minus strand of NZ_CFHJLR010000011.1, from coordinate 124,164 downwards.
CGACGTAACGCAAAGCAACAATGGGTTAAAGATTA
>NZ_CFHJLR010000011.1:0-124119 GCF_984348125.1 Thalassolituus sp. | reverse complement strand
ATCTAAGACTTATAGCCATCAACTCGATCAACGCCGAACGTGACGACTTTGCAGAAAGCAACACACAGAAATCAAACGACATTCTGACCAAGATGCTGATTTCCTCTCTCGAGGATTCCGACAAAGCCAAAATTAACAGCGCGTACACTTCTTTCTTTGATTCAATCGAAAGCACCGAGACATTCAAAAAGATCGTTACACCTGACCCAGACTTCGAGAACTTCTTCGACGAGATTGTTGACAAGCTCGAATGTATCCCCAACCTGCCAAATTTAAAGAGCATCCTATCCAATATGACCTTGAAGTCTGGTGAGAGCTACCTATATCAGCGTGGCCTTGGGTATCGTAACCTCGTATACATCTACCTGTTATTTGAGTTCTTCAAGGGTAACAAGAATGCACTCAACCTTTGCTGCATTGAAGAGCCTGAAGCGCATCTAAGTGTGAATAACCTCCGCTTCGCGACCGACTTTATATACAAGAGCACACAAAAAGGTGGTTCATCTCTTCAAACGTTAATTAGCTCCCATAGTCCACAGGTTATCAATAAACTTGAGCTAACCAACGTGATCGTTTTATCTGGAAATGATGCCATCCACCTTACTGATAGTAAGAAGCATCTCACTAACTACCTTCGTAAACGACCAAACTTTGACATACTAAAACTGCTGCTGAGCAACAAGACTGTACTCGTTGAAGGTACCACCGAAGAGATGCTAATCAACGCTACCCTCTATCGTAACAACGAAAATGTTAACAGTCTCGAAGTGATATCTATCGAGCAAACAGGCTTCACGACATTCATGGACGTCTGGTTACAAGTCAACAAAGGTAATACTAAGAAGAGACTAAGTATCATTCGAGATTATGATGAGAATGACACTACCAAGAATAAACATGAAAAATATGATGCTGATAACGACAACATACGAGTAAGAACTACCACCAAATATACGCTCGAAGATGATCTTACAGAGGCGGATGGAAACCTTGGCCGCTTGAACACACTTTTCAACAAGAAGTACAAAACTTCTGTCGAAATGGCCGAGTTCCTGAAGAAAAGCAAAGCCGAAAGGATGCTCAAAATTGCTGACTCGATCTTAGACGAAATGAACGAAGATCCGATCAAGCTACCCAAGCACATTCAAGAAGCTCTGGATTTCATGAAATGATTGAAGTTCAAATAGCCGGAGCTGGTGCAGGTAAGACTTATGGTTTAGCTGAGAAGATCATCGCACACTACGACCCAACGTCGTATAAAAAGATCTTTGCCATCACTTATACCAACAATGCCTCGAGGAACATCTCAGAAGCGATCATCAAGCAGCTTGGATACTTACCAGAAAATATCGTAGTTTGCACAGTTCATACGTTTCTATTAAATGAGATCATTTACCCTTACTCACCTTTTGTCTTAAATGAAGTACACACTGTTAAATAGGACATCCACGATAATTTTCATCTACTAAACTCTCGAAAATTTAGCGTGAGCAAAGCAAACGCTGTGATTGAGTTTTTACTTCGAAAAAGCGGATTGTTTCTGCTGAATTCTCAGTATTTCAGGCACGACAAATCCCAGCAGGTGCTGGTTGTAGAATATCGGTTGGTTTTCTCGGGAGGGTAGCTAACCTAAAGCAGCTTTACATCGACTGAGTCCGGATGGCCTCTGATAATTCAGCGTTTCACAGGCACTACGGAGTCGTTGTTCGTTACCCGCAAATGTCGCAAAGCACTGCTCGAAGTTTGACGTCATCTCCAGCCATTGTGAATCATCTATGCCGAGTCGGGTAAGAATGCTCTCTGCGTTTTCAGAAATAGCTCCGCGTTTGTCTTCGCGGAGAATACGACCTGTCCAGTCAACGAGTTCAAGGTAATCTGTCAGGCGCATTTGAATGCCCTTGGGGCTATCCTGACGGGGATTGCCAACAAAAGGGTGAAGCTCTGCGGCTTGCTGGTTTGGGTGGTTGGGCTGCTTCGTAGATTTCGCTTTCTCTGATCGCTTCTTAACAGAGGTGTGATCAGACTGCTCCGGCGTTCTTGACATCTGGGCACGAACGGGATTCAGATCGACATACGCCATACAGGCGGCAAGTGCGGCTTCATCTAGCAAAGCCTGGGATTTGAAACGACCTTCCCAGAACCTGCCGGTACAGCGATCTTCCCGGTTAGCTTCACGAGCAATGGCTTCATTAAGAATACGCATAAACCAGCTGATGTCGCAGAGGCGAGAGCGCCACTCCTCAATGATCATCTGCAATCGAGCGCGCTGTGCAGCATCCAGGTTTTCCCCACGAACAAATCTCTGAGAAAACAGATTGCCCTTGAACAGAGAATGCCAGCGTTCGACGACCTCTAGATCAGACCATTGATCAGCCTGCTTTTTGTCGATATGCAGCACGACATGATAGTGATTACTCATAATGGCGTAAGCCGCAATATTGATAGCGAAGGTCTGGGGCAGCGCCAGAAGTTTCTCTTCTAACCAGCCACGGCGGTGCTCATAGCTCTGGCCGGTAGCTGTATCCGTACCACATAGAAAAGCTCGACGAACGCAGCGGGAGATACAGTGGTAATAGGGGGTAGCATCAAGGGAGATCTGCTGTTTTCTTGGCTTTGGCACGGTGTTACTCCATTAACGAATGCTGAGGCAGAGTATCACAGCGGAATCTTTTAACAATCAGGCGAAAGCACTAGAGTGGGTGTCCATGTAATCAATCAGGCGAAAGCACTAGAGTGGGTGTCCTTGTAGTAAGTATGACACCCATTTTGAGCGCGTTGACTAACCAGCAGAACTCATTGAGGGCGGAATACCCGAATGGAAAGCTTCAATTTTTTCATCTGAGCATACTTTGACCAGTTTTTCTCATGGCAATACTGTTACATACGCAGCCCTCATATTTCTAGTAAAGTCATCCTGCAGCTATGCGCTCTGGCTCACGTAGCAGTAACGGTTTTACGCTTGTTCGTATATTCTGGCGACACCACTAATTTTCGATGATAAACCTCACGGCTGAGAACCTATGATCACTCTACAAACTCTTGTAAGTAAGGCAGCTTCATTAATTTTGGCGCTGGCAACTATACCGTTAACTATTTTAGCCTCTGTAGCATCTGCGGAAATGACTATTCAGGGAGCTAGCTACGGCAAGGTTCAGACGCTAGTGATCCCAGGAAGCCGTTGCTATACAAAAGGGCCAACTAACCTCACGGCGGCAGTTTCTGAGTACTGCAGGCAGAATACTAACGGGAATACTTGTGTATACACCGTGCCTTGGCCAACGCCAGAACAGGATCCAGGTTATGGCTGTTATAAAAACTTCCAGGCTGTTTATAAGTGCTCAGAGTTTCAGAATCCAAAGACAATTGATATTGGCGGTGTTGTTTCCGAGGCTGCAAACCAGAGAGTAGCTTTCGATTGTTCTCCTATGCAGGTAGGGAGTGTGGTTGTAACTAAGAATGAGAAAGACTCTCAGCCGTTCTCGTCTAATGGTAATAAAGCGACCGCATGGTATGACGTTCATGCCGAGAATAATCAAGGATCGGACTTTGAAGGCTCGATTAATGTCAGTACCCGTGTCAAGCCTGTCACTGCAGGTGCAGTTTTAGATAAAGCCTCGAATTACCTCAAATGTTCAGGGACTCCTAAGGTCACAACTAACTCAAAAGGGACGGGCTATCTTGGAGCGGAGTATCAAGTAACTGGATATCCGAAGGTGATTGGCGGTTTGACTGATCCTACGTCTGCTCAAGTGACCTTTTCTCTGGACGTGAATGGCACGCCTTGTTCCGGTAGCTTCCAGTACAACAGGGACCGGTATCCGACCGAAGTAGTTCAGGGTAAGTTCTTTCTGGTTGTGAATAATGAAGAGGTTCCTCTCAATATAAACTTTGTTAAGCCGAAATCAGCCACTCCCAGCTTAAAAATGACAGGCGGGCAGCTGCTGAGCCGAAGTGCTTTCACTAGTGCAATTTCTACCAAGGGTAGAGTGTATTTTTATTACAACTTTTACTACCTTAATCAATACGGACTTCCAACCAGTGCAGGCATGACCTGCAACTTCGGTAAATCCGGAGATGTCGCGTTCAATACGGGGTCAGACGGTCGTCTGAAAATTACCGGGTATGTGACGGTTACAAATGGTGAACGGAACTCAGATGGCGTTCTGGTCCGGCTCGCAGAAACGACCTTCGATACCGATGGGCCTGCATTCCGTTTGGAAAAGGGGAAGCCCATTGGTGAAGTTAAGTGCTCTGTGAATGGGACTGAAGCAAAGTATGCGCAGAACCTGGGTAACTGGTGATCTGTTAGTTTGAATTGCAACACTCCATAGCGGCCGAGTCTTGGAGTGTTGGTTCTTTTTCGATAGTCTCATGTTTGAGACAAGAATGGATTTCGACAAGGTTTAGTGGATGAGCATTGAAATAGTCTTTCTTTCAGTTTGTATGATTTTGACTGGTTATCTTTTATACCGGATCAGAAGAGCCTATCAATTGGCTTATATCGAAAACTATCGATTTCGTCATTCAATCGGCAGGAAAGTTCAGGATCACTATCCGCACTTATCAGACGAGCAAGTTCAATTGGTGCTTAAGGCGCTCCGGGAATATTTCTATATCTGTAAAATGACCAGGCGACGCATGGTCTCTATGCCATCTCAGGTTGTTGATGTCGCATGGTATGAGTTTATTCTTTTTACTCGTCCGTATGAAAAATTCTGCAAGAAGGGGCTGGGCAGATTTCTTCATCATACTCCGACCGAAGCCATGAGCTCTCCTACGTTAGCTCAGGAGGGTATTAAACGAGCTTGGCGGCTATCTTGTGCCAAGCACTCTATTGATCCATCAAGGCCGGCTGAACTGCCACTACTTTTCTCCATCGATAAAAAGCTAAATATTGAAGATGGCTTCTTTTATTCGAGAAACTGCAAGTTGAGCTTCTATGGTGGAAGAGGTAACGATTACTGCGCTGCACACATAGGTTGCGCATCAGGATGCTCTGGTAGTACGGGAGGCTGTGGTGGTTTTTTCGGCGACTCAGACGGCGGCAGTAGTGGATGTGGCGGTGGAGATTAGTTTATGAAGACCTGCCCGTATTGCTCGGAAACCTTGCCTTTATTAAATCTAGTATGGCAGCGCTTAAAGGCTAATCGAGACAGCGCTATTGTTTGTAAGCACTGTACTTCTCTCATTTCTCAGAACGGTGGCGCCAGCTGGGTTGATGGGACGTTCAGTTGCATCGCTGGTGCGCTATCTTTTTATTTGATAGATTTTGATACAGTTTATTCAGCCGCTATTGCTTTCTTAGTCGCATTTCTCGTTCTGTTGGTTTCTTCGTATTTCACGGCTCCGATTCGAAAGAGCTGATGCGTAATGGCAGTCATTGATTTATTTTCAGAAAGACTGTCGGGAAGAAGCTTCCCTCCTACAGAGTGACTATGTAGGTGCTTCGCGCATAGCCAGGCAAGCTGCCTGAAGCGCTCCTACAGGTCAGGATTATTTTCAGGTAGCACGAGACTATGCATCGGTTTTCGCGTATAGCCAGGCAAGCTGGCTGAAGCGACCCTACAGGTCAGGGCGCGGGTGATTATCATATCAGTAGAGTTGAAAACATATCTTTCCTTGTCGATACAGGCCGTCAGGGCACGAATATTCGCTGAATTTGTGTCATTAATGGTGCTTATCGGCCGCTCGTTTGAAATTTTCGCCTGAACCTATACAGTGTATAAGTTATATACCAGTCGTAACAAAACGGGAGATATCGTGTCTGAGCCCAAAGACAAGTACAGTATCGACAACACTGACTACTCGGTTGGTCAGGATAATATTCAAAAGTGGGGCTTCGATGTCCACAATCCCGTGTTCGGGATCAGTACCGCTCTTATTCTCGCTTTTCTCATTGCAACCCTCGTCACCGATGCCTCTGTCGCTAAAGCAGCGCTCGACGGTCTGAAGTGGGACATTATCGGCAGCTTTGATAAGTTCTTCGTTTGGTCTGCAAATATCTTCGTTGTGTTCTGTATTGTCATTGCGGTGTCGCCTTGGGGCAAGATTCGCCTCGGTGGTGCAGATGCTGAGACAGAGCACTCGCGGTTATCCTGGCTGGCGATGTTGTTTGCTGCCGGTATGGGTATCGGCTTGATGTTCTGGGGCGTCGCTGAGCCAGTTGCGTATTTCACTGGCTGGTACGAAACACCGCTTGGCGTCGAGCCGAAAACACCAGAGGCTGCCAGCCTTGCTCTGGGTGCCACTATGTATCACTGGGGTCTTCACCCTTGGGCGATTTACGGTGTTGTTGCGCTGTCTCTGGCGTTCTTCTGTTACAACAAAGGTCTTCCACTTTCTATCCGTTCTGCGTTCTATCCGATTCTGGGTGATCACGCGTGGGGCTGGCCGGGTCATATCATCGATATTCTGGCGGTGCTGGCTACGCTGTTTGGCTTAGCAACTTCCCTCGGTCTCGGTGCAAGCCAGGCTGCTGCAGGTATCAACCATGTGTTTGATATTGAGTCCGGCGTTGGTTTGCAGATCGGTGTGATTGTTGGTGTTACTCTGCTAGCGATTGTTTCGGTTGTTCGTGGCCTGGATGGTGGGGTTAAGCTGCTTAGTAACGTTAATATGCTGATTGCGTTTGTGTTGCTTATCTTCGTTGCAATGGTCGGAGCCGCGGTAGCTTTCGGCTCGATTCCTACCACGCTGATGGCGTATGTTTCTAATATCATCCCGCTGAGTAACCCGCATGGTCGCCCTGATGAAGCATGGTTACAGGGCTGGACTGTGTTCTATTGGGCGTGGTGGATCTCCTGGTCGCCATTTGTCGGTATGTTTATCGCACGTGTTTCTAAAGGCCGCACCATTCGCGAGTTCCTGATCGCAGTACTTGCTGTTCCAACGCTGGTTACCGTTATCTGGATGTCTGTCTACGGTGGTATTGGTATTGATCAGGTGGCTAATAAGATTGGTCTGCTGGGTGAAAACGGTCTGACTTCTGTTCCTCTGGCGATGTTCCAGATGTTTGATGCTCTGCCTATGAGTATGGTTCTTTCTGTCATCGCGATCGTTCTGGTGCTGGTGTTCTTCATCACTTCATCCGACTCCGGGTCGCTGGTGATCGACAGTATCACTGCAGGCGGCAAAGTGGATGCGCCAGTTCCTCAGCGTATTTACTGGGCGTCAGTCGAAGGTGCTATTGCTGCGGCGCTGCTGTGGATTGGCGGTAAAGAGGCGATTGAGGCGCTTCAGGCCGGTGCTATTTCCACGGGCTTACCGTTTACTTTCGTGCTGTTGCTGATGTGTGTGAGCTTAGTGATGGGCTTACGCACTGAGCCGAAAGGTTAAGTACTCGCTCAATGAAGAGCCCAGCAGTTGCTGGGCTTTTTTATGGGTTTTCTCCAGGAGTTTTTACAGGCACAGGTCTTTGACGGTGCGATTTCCTAATTGCCATTTCTGTATCTGAGCTTGCAGTAGTTCGGCCGTTGCAATCGCGTCAACCAACGCATTGTGATTTTCGTATTCGGGTAGGTTATAGCGCTGGCGTGTATCTGGCAGTCGTAAGGAGGGCAGGGGTTTTCCCAGCAGACGGTTATACCAGCGCTGACTATGAGTGAGGCAGCTTGCCTCCAGTGCAAAGGTATCGATAACGGGGAAAAGCCAGGGTTCAGACCAGAGGTGAAATCCCAGCTTTCTGAAAAATTCACGCTCCATCGCCCGGTAGTGGACAACACACAGGCGCCCGGACATCGCGTCCAGTAGCTCTGGCATGATGGAATTAATTCTCGGTGCAGCTGAAACATCACTGTGTGTGATGCCGTGTATGACCACGGAGGTGTCGCTCAGTTCACCCGGATTAACTAACCAGTGTTTTGCGGTTGGCAGATATACGCGTTCGGCATCAAACTCAACGAGCCCGACGCTGACGATTTTATCTTTGTCTGAATCTAAGCCTGTTGTTTCTATGTCGATGGCCAGGCAGCGTGCTTCGTTCAGGCTTTGCTCTATGTAGCTGAACTCTGCCTGATAAAAGCGTTTAAGCTCTTCGGGCAGCGGCTTTCCGGTGCTTGGGCTGGCGGAGCCCCCCAACATGGATTGCTGAAATTCACTCCAGCTGTCGGGCAGTGAGCCCGGTCGTTTCAATGACCCCTTTCTGTAATCAGCCATTAGCGGTGTACCGGTACTTCAGAAAACGCTGTGCCTGAGCAACCACGTTAAATGCTTCTTTCAGGGAACGCTGCCGGGTGAAGCTCAGGGTGTCAGGGGCGATGTTGTTGTTGGGTTCTCTTTTGTCGCGAATGGCCAACATCTGTTGATGTGCACGTAAGCTGTAGAGCAGCTCCAGTGCATTCGTCAGTTCATCGTATTTTTCTTGCGGGAGCAGTTTGGTTTTAGAAATATCTTCCAGGCGCTCAAATGAGTTCTGCGACATTGATCCTGTCGCCAGCGCATGAACCCGAATAATGTCCGTCAGCGGCGCAGTCCCGCGGCGCTTGATATTCAAGGATTTGCCTTGTCTACCGTCTTCTTCTAGCACGAAGTTCTTAAATACCCCCAGTGGTGGGGTACGCTTAAGCGCATTACGCGCCAGCGAGGCCAGAAACGGTTTGCTGTTTTTCGCTTTCGTCGAAATAAATTTCTGCAGTTCTTTTGCCCAGATTTTCTTGCCATGTACCGCTACAAGGTCGAAGAATATGCATGCGTTCAGCAGAGCTTCTGGCTCGGGCTTTTCTATCCAGTCGGTAAACTGATCACGCCACTCAGATCTGCGCATTCGCCACTTAGGGTTCGACGCCATAATCAAACCTTCACACAGAGGGTAACCACAGCGGTCCAGCCCTTTGCATACGATGTTACTGAACTCGTCGAAGTAGGCGCCATGGGCGGCCTCATCGTAATCATCTGACAGGATCAGAGCGTTGTCCTGGTCGGTGACTAAAAGCTGCTCGTCTCGTGCTAATGAGCCGAGTGCGATTAAGCAATAGGGCACCGGCGGAGGCCCTAACTCATCTTCTGCCAGCTTGGCCATCTGTTGCATAAAGCTGGCTCCGATGACGGACATGGCAGAACCAATCATATGAGACGTTGCGTGTTCGTTAACCAAACGTTCGTATACCGCGGGCAGTTGCTCTGAAAGTTGAGCAAGTGCATCGATGCTTTCAGAGGACAGTATGCTGCGCACTAACAACAGAGAGTTTTGCGATTCGTGAGCGACCACGTCGAGTAGGGAAACAATACCGAGCACACGGTTGTCATCAACGATAGGCACATGGTGCGTATTGTTACGAAGCATCATCAGCATGACTTCGTGGAGGTAGGCATGGTCGTCCATCACCAGTGGCTCTGTGCTCATTATTTCACCCACGGGGGTGTCATACGGTAATGACTTGGCAATGACCCGAGCGCGCAGATCACTATCGGTCACAATGCCGAGCAGGTTGCCCTGATCATCCTGCACTAATGCGGCGGCAATATAGTTTTCGGAGATGCGAACAGCACACTCAGCCACCGTCGTGTCAGGGGTGATGAGTAGCGGTTCTGCTTTAATAACTTCAGTTACGGGCACGGTCGTCATGTCGTCCGTGCCGACCTGAGTCGCTTGCTCCAGAATTGAGTGCTCGTTTACTTCAAAAAAGTCGCCAAACTCCGAGTACTTTTCGCAGTAATCGATAAATAGTTCGCTCGGGATGAGATAGAAGAGGCTGTCTTTGCGGGTCGTCGCGGGGAAGCGCACTTTGCCCTTCATAAGAAGCCCCATCTGACCAAACACATGGCCTGCGGGCAGGCGGTTATAAAGACTGCCATCCCGACGGAACAATTCAACTTCACCAGAACGTATAAAATGAAGGTGGTGTATCGGCTCATCCAGAATCAGCACATCTTCACCGGCCTGCTTGTAGCTCACTTCGATTGAGCGTGCCATGTCAGACAGGGCGTCCGCAGGAAGCCATGAGAAGGGTTCGTGCTCGGCCAGTGCTCGTTCAATATCAGGCAGCTCAATACTCATTGATTATTCCGTTAGTAAAAAAGGATGCAGTGCACACACGTACTGGGTGTTCAGGGCTTAGACTGGCATAGCGCGAGACTTTTGATCAAGCGTAAATGGTCGCCCCAGTTTAGTCTGATTATTTATCAGTTAGTGAAGATAGCTTTGCTGGCCGGCAGGGCCAATAAATCAATGAAATACGCCACCTGAAATGGTGTGGCTGTAGTCGCGACGCGATCTCATCTTTACCTGGGCGTCTGTAAAACCTTTCCAGACAAGGTGATTGATCTTTCATCAATATCAGGCATTGTTCGTAGATGGCTGGTTAAATATCGAACACTTACTGCGACAATGGAGGTCACTATGGCGCGTTTAGATGATATCGCTATTGCTAAAACTCTTTGTGATTATTTCGTCGGTCGGCGGGTATACGGGCAGGGGCTCGACACAAACACGCAGGCAGGTCTTGCTTTATATCAACGAGGCGGGCGGTTATCTACTGCACTGACCCTTCAGAATGCTGCTGCGCAGAGAACGGTAAATCAACAAGCGTTCTGGGAGCATATCGGCGCTCGTCAGCGGCGCGAACCTGATGGCTCTGGTCTTTGGTGTGATGGTTCTGCCGGAATTATTATTTCATTACTCGGGCAACGTTCTGATTTTAAGTCAAAGCTTGAAGTCATAAAGCAAGGTGATCCTACGGTACATGGGCACTGGTGGGTATTAGCAAATCGTCCGAATAACGCGGTTCTTGATTTTGATACAGATCTTCACCAAGACAGCTTTGTCATCGATATCTGGGGAGCAATTCGCGGGAACCTTCCATCCAGCGTTGCCTATAACCCATCGCACATCCTCTATGATTGCGGTCAGGATAACTCGCTGGAGATCGTGTGTACTGTTCCGGCTAAACCTTAGTCGTTTCAGTTTTTATTAGCCGTATCCCTGTATTTGATCTCAGAGGATTAATGCTCTGTAACGCCATTTGATAATTTTATGGCGTGGATTGACAGTATCGATGAAAATACTTTGAGAGTGCAGGAAGCGATTATTGATCAGTGTTTCATTGCCCGCTACGGCTGCATGCAAGAGCTTCAGGCACTTAAGCTGGAGCTGGCTTTTGCCTGACGCTTAGTTTCGCCTGTGGCGCAGTTTTCCAATCACGCCCTTCATCACTTGATGCCCTGTTAAAAAGTCGATACGAATAGTTCTGAGTTAGATCCAGTAATCTGCCGTCCGGTAGATGGCGTCTTTCTTACAGCCACAGGTCGATCGGTCGCTTTAGCGTGTCATTCGCTTAAAGCGCCAAAGGCCCGTGGCTTTTCTGATTATTTAACAAGGAGTTAAGTTATGGGTGAATCAGCAATGAATTCAAACGTGGATTTCGAAATATGGAACCATAATGATCGTGGTGGCTTGAGCGATACCTTCAAAAATGCTCAGGGTCAGGACAACATCACGGGCAATACCGATTCGTTAGAAACTGCATCAAACACTTGGGTGATTGTTTTCAACGAAACCAATTATTACGGCGACTCAATGCAGGTCGGGCCCTCTACCTACCTCGATGATCTGAACCATACTACCCGTTACAACTCATCAGGTAGCGATGAGGGTGACTGGAAGAATCAGATTCAGAGTTTTGTGCTGTATAAAACTAAGCCTTCTTACTGGGGAAGAAATCCAACGAGGGATGAGCTTTTTGTACCTCCTTCCGGGCATGCTGTATTCACGGAGAATAATAATTTTCTCGGGGACAACCGTACCTTTACAGCACCCTATAACGCCCTGAATCTGGGTGTGGTCGGATACACGACCAGTGGTACAGAAATGTATCGGACGACGGGTGGCACGATCAATTCATTACGCACAGGCCCGAATGCCTGGCTGATTATATTTAACGAGGCAGATTGCCGGGGTTGTGCCTTGAGAGTGTCGCCAAACACTATACATGGCAACCTTAATAATATCACTCGCTATAACCTTCAGGGAGAAGACGAGGGAGACTGGAAGAACCAGATTGAGTCTTTCTTGCTCTACAATAAAGAACCTGAATTCTGGGGCACTGGTTATCCGCGTCCGTATATCGATTTCACAACCCTGTTTAATCTGTATCCGGGGACGACCAACACCAGCAGCGACGATAAAATTACATATGTCATCGAGGATGCGACCTATAAGATCGATGAGCCAGAAGTCGCTGCACAGGCAACAACGCAGGTTATCAGTGATTACTACATTAATGATGACTTCAGTGTGTTGCCTGAGGATGGCTGGACGAAGTATCACATTTCAATGAGCCACGAAAATACCGGCGGCCGCAATGACAAAGCCGAGTTTGATATGTTCTTCGATAACTCAGGAAAGCTTGTCAGCATCCAGCACTTCGAGTGGTCATCGGATGGCGCTTATAACATTTCGCAAGCATTGATAACGATTGTCGATGATGAGGCCTGGCTGCTGGGTACCATTGGTGCACTTGAAACTCTGGGGATTTCCGAAGAAGTCGCAGATGGTTTCGTACAGGTTTTCGATTTTTTAACGACAGCCTTCAACGATATTTCTTCGCTGGTCTACAGAAAGACAGACAACGGTGGTAGTTACTATTTCCTGCCTGTGATCTGCCATACGATCAATCGGGTTTACTCGGCGATTGCGGGCACGTTTAACCGGCCTGCCTATGCTTCTTCATCCGATAGCCGCAATAGCTATGCGCTGGATTTCAATTACGATGGCTACACAGATGCATTGTCGGGCACGGGTTCTGGTGTCTCAAACGTCGGCGCCTGGGGCCTGAAGTCGGGCACAAGCGGCGAGATGCCGTTCAGTCAGGTGATTGAGTTTGAGTATCAAGGATATAACTTCCGTGTCTGGTACCCGGAAGTTTCGTTCTCGACTGAGCTGGGTATGGTCATGTCCTGTAAGATCGACTACGAAATCAGTGACAACAAGGATGATCACGTCATCCTGTTGATGGGTGTCAGCGTGCCAGCCAATGCAGGTGATCAGCCAGTATTGAGTTTTGCTCAGGCCACCATCCAGTTCACGGACATGTCAGACTCAAACATCATGACGTCTCCGTGTGGTGGCAACAATATCATTAACGATGTCTACGACCAGCTCAGCAGCCAGCTGACAGGTACCAACATCGACAGTAGCTCAGGTGGGCGTGCTTACCTTGCAGACGTCGCTAAGGCCAATATGCAAGCTATGCTCGACTGCGCTGTGTTTACTCACAAGTAGCATTTTTCAATCGCGTGGCAGCGTTCTACGTTGCCACGTTTATTCGCTTGCTTCCTGCCAGAACTGGCATATATTAAGCGCTGAACCCCGTACCCTCCCAACGCTTGCCACGAGAAGGCGGCTCTGCCGGTTCACCTGTGTTTACTGTTTGCTTTAGCGGGTGTGACTCCATGAATGAAATGTTAGCGATTGCGCTCTTGATCGGCGCCAGCGCCTGTTTTGCGATGGCCGAAATCGGTATTGCTGCGTCGCGTAAGATTAAGCTGCGTGTGTTGGCGGGCGAGGGTAATCACCAGGCTCAGGACGTGCTTGCCCTGCAGCAAGACCCCGGCGCTTTCTTTGCCATGATTCAGATTGCGTTAAACGCTATCTCGATTCTTGGCGGCATCATTGGGGAAGAGGCGCTGACGCCTTACGTAAAAGAAGCGCTGAGCATGGTGTATCAGGGGCCTGCGCTGGATCAGATCAGCTTCGCTCTGTCGTTTTTCTGTATTACCGCGCTCTTTATTCTGTTTGCAGACCTGCTACCCAAGCGTATAGCCGTGAACCTGCCGGAAGCCACTGCCGTACGTCTGGTGACTCCGATGCGCTGGGTGACTTATATGGTGATGCCTCTGGTTGTGCTGTTTAACGGTGTGACCAATGCCGTGCTGCGCTTACTGAAGCTGCCTACTGAGCGTGAGGAGCAGGTCACGACTGAAGACATCGTTGCCATGATGGATGCCGGTGCAGAAGACGGAAGCCTGCAGCAGCAGGAGTATGAGTTAATCGGCAATGTTTTTGATCTCGATACTGCACTGATAAGCAGCGTTATGACGCCGCGTGATCAGGTTGTTTACTTTGACCTGGACGAGTCCGTCGAATCGATTTCTCAGAAGGTGGTCGATCATCCGCATAACGATTTCCTGGTATGCGATGGTTCACTGGAGAAAATCAGCGGCTCGGTTGAATCTAAGATGATCCTGCAGCAGGTGTTGAAGGGGGAAATGTCTGGCCTGTCGGCGCTGAACTTCTCAAAGGATGTTCTTTATCTCCCAGAGACACTAACCCTCGGAGAGGGCCTGAATGCCTTCAAAACGGCGACTCAACCCTTCGCTGTTGTCGTGAACGAGTACGCGACTGTCGTTGGGCTGGTCACAGTGAAAGACATGCTCAGTGGTTTTATGGGGCAGCTGATCACTCATGAGGACGATCAGTTGATCATCCAACGCGATGAGCAATCCTGGTTGATGGATGGTATGACGCCCGTTGGTGACGTGATGCGGGCTCTGGATATCGCTGCAATGACGAGCTGTTCGGCATAAACGTGAGTGCTAATGAGTACCCATAGAAGGAGTAGGCTTGTCAGAGGGTGCTTAGGGGTCATGTTATAACCCTAGTCAATATTGCAGAGATCACCAAAGATCAAAGCGCCTTATGGTCGAACCATTGGGCGCTTTTTAGTTTTATGAAGACATTGGCTAAGGCGTCACAATATTAAATGTGCCTTCCGGCTTTTCGATTAGGCTAAAGAACTTTACTAAATCCAATACACTGCCATCCACGGTGAGATCATCCCCAAACAAGGTGTCCTTGATGCCAGCATGACCGACGATCATATCGACAAACAGAGGCTGCGTAAGGGTTAGGGTGGCGTCAGCAATGGTATCTTTGGCCACCGCCTTGTGGTGCAGTACGCTGTTTTTAAGGGTTAGAAGGTAGCTCTGATCTAAATCGCTAAAGGTGACCTTAATAGCCAGTTCGGTATCGGCTGCTTTGTCCGCGTTGAGGTTCACCGCCATGCTATTGAAGAAGAGGTGCACGGGGGTTTTTAACAGGACTTCTTTCATGACCGCTGGGCTGATGCCTTCATCCGGTCCGCCGTGGCGCAGTTCGTAAGCGCCTGTGAGATAGAAATCACGCCATGGTGCAGATTCGGCCTGATACCCCAGTTGGTCGTACACCTTAGCTAATAGGGCTTTGGCTTCTGCGTGGTCAGGATCGGCGAATACGGCATGGTTGAGCAGTTCTGCCAACCAGCGATAAGTCTGGGTGCCATCGGTTGCGGATAGGTTGGCGGTGCCGTCGAATTGCGTCTGCGCTTTGGCGACGACTGCGTCCACGCCACCCATCATTTCAACATAACGAATCGCAGCTTCTTTTTCGGGTAAAGGGTCTAGCTTAGCTGGGTTGGCGTTATACCAGCCTAGATAGGCTTGGTACACCGCTTTGGCGTTGTGCTTGAGTGTGCCGTAATAGCCTTGGTTATGAAACTGTGTGTTAAGCGCCTCAGGTAGGGTTAAGCTTTCCGCAATTTCGTTTGGGGTATAGCCCTTGTTGAGTAGGCGAACACTCTGGTCGTGTATGAATTTATAAGTGTCGCGTTGTTGTTCCAAGAAATGGTTGATTTTTTCTTGCCCCCACAGTGGCCAGTGGTGACTGCCAAAGTACACGTCGGCTTGGTTAAAGCGCACGCGTGCTTCGTCGATGTAGCGGCTCCAGATATTCGCATCACGAACCTTCGCGCCTCGTAATGTGTAGAGATTGTGCATATTACGGCTCAGCATTTCAGCGCCACAGAACGCTTTTTGTTTTGGAAGGTAGAAGGTAAATTCAGCGGGGGCCTCTGAGCCCGACACGGTTTGAAAAACGAAGGGCACACCATCAATGCTCAGTTCGGTGATGGGCTCGGAAATGTGAACGGTGGCTTCTTCAAAACCGAAGCTGCCAAACGCTGGGCCCTTGCCTAATCCTGTGCCCACATGCCCGCGCTCCTCTCTGGCGAGTCGCTTACCGTACATGTACATGGCACGACGACTCATGGCCGTACCAGCAATGATATTTTCACTGGTGGCTTCTTCTTCGAAGCCTGCTGGAGCAACGATGGTTAGACTCTGTTTTTCTTCGTCGCTTAGGTTCTGCAGTATGCCCTGTATGCCGCCAAAGTGATCAATGTGACTGTGGGTGAACAAAATGGCCTTGATGGGGTATTTGCCTAAATGTTGTTGTGCAAAAGTGAGGGCTTTATGGGCGGTTTCTCTTGCGGTGAGAGGGTCCACTAAAATCCAGCCTGACTCACTTTCAATGATGGTCATGTTGGCCAAATCGAATCCACGAATTTGATAAACGCCGTCGGTGACTTTAAATAAACCGTGAATGTTATTCAGCGCCGCCTGGCGCCATAAACTGGGGTTGACTGAGCCGGGTGCGTTTTCACCATTGGCATCGACAAAGCCGTATTCATCCATGTTCCAGACCAAGCTTTTGCCAGTTAAATGAGCAATTTCAAGATGGTCTTCACTGGCGATGAGGCCTTTGCGAGCAAGCTCAAAATCCTCTGTGTTGCTGAATGGCCGTTGTGCCAATACCGCTTGGTTGGCTTTTACCGTGGTGGGGGTGGGCGCACTGTGCCCAAGTGTGTTCGCGTCAGATTCAAATTCAACCGAGTTGTCGCAGGCCGCTAATAAGGCAGCGGATAGGGCGAGCAGGGCAATACGAAACATAAAAGAGCCTCATGTATTCTTATTTTTAGATCAGTGTAACCCTGAGATGCAGGAATGCCTTGGTCTTAAGCGGACAAAGGTGTGTCATGTTTAACCGTCAATGACTAAAGCAGGTGTTTTTTGCGAAATGCCGATGGGCTTTGACCCGTTAGCTTGGAAAAGGCTCGCGTAAAGTTACTATGATCGGCAAACCCCAAGCGGAGCGCGATATCTGTAATGGGTAACTGAGTGTCTTTTAGGTATTGTTTAGCCAGTTGAACTTTGCAATCTTGCAGTAAACCACGAAATTGATTGCCTTCCTCTTCCAATCGACGTCGCAAACTTCTTTCCGTTAACTTCAAATGTTGAGCCGCCCCTGTGACCGTGGGTTCGGACTTCTCAAGCTGGCTGAATATGTAATGGACAACGTGTTGGCTCACGGTTTTATCGGTTAAGTCTTGAACGTAAGACTGCACAATGGATTCATTGTAAGCTGCCATTTTTTTATCGCCCATGAGGTCGCTCTTGGCCACCTGTTGGCGATCAAACCATAAAGCGTTGTGCGTTTGCTTAAACTCAACTGCACAGCCAAAGCCGTTTTGCCAGCGTTCAGGGTAGGGTTCACCTGATCGTTGCAGTGTGACTTTGTTGATTAGCTTTGGGTTGCTGGTCAGTTGCAAGGCAAGCTGGTGAAGCGTTGCTAGAAAGCTGTCTATGGCTAAGGGGCTGATGTCCACACTGGGAATGGGTTGAATGGCAAACTGAATGTGCTCTGGTGTGTAATGCAGTTCGATATTGGCCGAATTACTCACCATGGCGTGATACTGCGCCAGTTTTTGAATGGCTTGCTCAAGATTGTCAGCGGTCAGCATCAACAGTCCCAACGCTCTAAAATGCATGGGCTGAACGTATTTGGCCACCTCTAGACCGAAGGCGGCGTTACCTGTGGCCTGCTCCACTAATTGCCAGAATTGGGTCATACGGCGAACGTCCACCCGCCCATCTGGATTGTCCTTAAACTGAGCAACGGACAGACCTACTTGTTCAAATAGCGGAGCGGGGTCAATGTCTTGAGCCTTAAGGGCGCGAATAATGGCCAGAGGCCATGCGGCAAGAGTGGTGTGGACTGGACGATTGATCATGTTTTTGGTTGTTATTGTTAGTTGGCTCATTTTATGGGTCAAGCTTGTGTCAGGTAAAGAGGTGAACCGGTAAACCCTAGCGTACGTATGTTGGGATAAGCGTATGAAATGGGCTGTTTCATGGAAATAAATCATTTTAATTGTGCGCAATCTAATTTACAGTGGTCACTCCCCAAAAGGGACAGGCTATACTGCTAGCCACATCAAAAGCATTTCCAATACAAAGCTGAAGCGCTTACCGCGCAAGACGGATTTCTGCCTGTACGAGGGCTATAAATTCGAGGTGCTGGATCTTGAGGGCGTGCGGGTAGAGCAGTTGCTGGTCACCCGATTGAATGGATGAGGTTGGTCGATGGCAAAGCGGGGTACTCCCGCTTTGCCACTTTCCTTAACGTTATCCCGTTGCGCTTATTTTGCAATCAGCTCGCGCAGTACATAATGCAGAATGCCACCGGCTTTGAAATAACTGATTTCATTACTGGTGTCGATTCGGCACTGCACCTTAAATGATGTGGTTTTACCGTCGTCATCCGTCGCTTCGACTTCAAGAAGTTGGTTGGGTTTTAACTCATCATTAATGCCTTTGATATTGATCGTTTCCTGTCCGGTTAAGCCATGGTCGGCGATGTTCTGGCCATCAATAAACTGCAATGGCAGAACACCCATACCGACCAGATTTGAACGGTGAATACGTTCGAAGCTTTCGGCAATGACCGCTTTTACACCGAGCAGGATAGTACCCTTCGCGGCCCAGTCACGGCTTGACCCTGTGCCGTATTCTTTACCTGCGAGTACAACCAGTGGTGTGTCTTCTTTTTGATAGCGCATAGCGGCATCGTATATAGCCATGCGTTCACCGCTCGGTGTATGAATTGTCTCACCGCCTTCTTCGCCGCCGAGCATCTGGTTACGGATGCGGATGTTGGCGAAGGTGCCGCGCATCATCACTTCGTGATTACCGCGACGCGAGCCATACGAGTTAAAGTCTTCCGGTTTTACCCCAAGGCTCTGTAGGTACTCACCTGCAGGCGAGCTTGTTTTGATGTTACCCGCCGGTGAAATATGGTCGGTGGTGATGGAGTCACCAAACAGCGCTAGCACGCGCGCGTTTTCGACGTTCTCTAAGGGTTTTAGAGGTTGGTCGATGTCATCAAAAAACGGCGGGTTTTGCACGTAGCTTGAGTTGTCGTCCCAGGCGTAGGTTTTCCCTTCGCTGATATCAATACCTTGCCAGTGCTTATCGCCGCTGAATACATCGGCGTAACGGGTGCGGAACATGCCATCATCGACCTTGGCAACGGCCTCGGCAATTTCGGCATTGGTTGGCCAGATATCTTTCAGATATACCGGCTTGTTGTCTTTATCCAGACCGAGCGGTTCGGTTTTTAAATTAATGCGGGTATTTCCGGCGAGCGCGTAAGCAACAACAAGGGGCGGTGACGCTAACCAGTTGGCTTTGACGTGCGGGTGTACACGCCCTTCGAAGTTTCGGTTGCCCGACAGTACCGCTGACACGGTCAGATCATGTTCGGTGATGGCTTTGGCTATCTCGTCGGGGAGTGGGCCAGAGTTACCGATACACGTGGTACAGCCGTAGCCCACCAGATTAAAGCCGAGCTTATCCAGATACGGTGTGAGTTCGGCTTTTTCAAGGTAGTCGGTTACGACTTTCGAACCGGGAGCGAGTGAGGATTTCACCCAAGGTTTACGTGCCATGCCCAGTTCTATGGCTTTCTTCGCAACCAGACCGGCCGCCATCATGACGCTTGGGTTCGATGTGTTGGTGCAGGAGGTAATAGCAGCAATCACCACAGCACCGTGGCTCATGGTGTGTTCTTCGCCGTCAATCGTCACTGTTGCCTGTGCGTTCGGGCCGCCTACGGCCGTGCCGCTGCCACCTTCGCTTTCCAGTCGTGCTTGCTCATCATCTGCAGGCGTTACCTGCAATGCGAGCAGATCGTCGAAGGTATCCGGTACATCGGGCAGGGCGACGCGATCCTGTGGGCGGCGTGGTCCAGCGAGGCTGGCTTCTACTGTGCTCATATCGAGATGCAGGCTGTCGGTAAATTCAGGCTCATCACCGGCTTCACGCCACAAGCCTTGTGCCTTGCAGTAGGCTTCAACTCGCTTGATTACATCATCGGGGCGACCACTCAAGCGCATGTAATTGAGGGTTTCATCGTCGACGGGGAAGAAACCACAGGTTGCGCCGTACTCCGGTGCCATATTGGCGATGGTGGCACGGTCTGCGAGTGGTAGGTCGGCAAGGCCATCGCCGTAGAATTCGACGAACTTACCGACAACGCCTTTGTTACGCAGCATCTGGGTGACCGTAAGCACCAGGTCGGTGGCCGTCACGCCTTCGGGCATTCTACCTGTGAGTTTGAAACCAATGACTTCCGGTATCAGCATGGAAACGGGTTGGCCCAGCATGGCCGCCTCTGCTTCGATGCCGCCAACACCCCAGCCCAGTACACCGATACCGTTAATCATCGTGGTGTGCGAGTCGGTGCCTACGAGCGTATCCGGGTAAGCCCAGTCTTCACCGTTCACATTGGCGGCCCAAACACTCTGAGCGAGATATTCAAGGTTCACCTGGTGACAGATACCCGTACCGGGCGGCACAACGCGGAAATTATTAAAGGCGGTCTGGCCCCAGCGCAAGAAAGCGTAGCGTTCGCCATTGCGTTGCATTTCAATTTCAACGTTGTCGTGAAACGCCTGATCATCGGCAAAGCGATCCACCATCACTGAGTGGTCAATCACAAGATCAACGGGTGAGAGCGGATTGATGCTCTCGGGGTCACCGCCTGCGCGGGCGATGGCATCACGCATGGCGGCGAGGTCCACAACCGCAGGTACACCGGTGAAATCCTGCATCAGTACGCGGGCAGGGCGGTATTGTATCTCGCGGTCGGACGAACGCTTATCCAACCAGTCGGCGATGGCTTTAATATCGTCTCTAGTGACAGTGTCACCGTCTTCGTTGCGCAGAAGGTTTTCCAGCAGCACCTTTAAGGACTTAGGCAGCTTATCAATGCCTTTCAGTTGTTCGGCCGCTTTCAGAAGCGAATGATATTTGTAGGGTTTGCCGTCCACCTCTAGCGTGGACTGGGTATTCAGACTGTTAACTGTCGACATGCTCGGCCTCCATGAAATCCGTGAATCAGCCGCTGTCATCACAGCGGCTGATGTATAGCCTAGTAAATTTGGTTCGGAAAAGGAGGACAAGTTCAACCTGATTGGCAAGGATTGGCCAAACAGAGTGTTCCGTCGCGTTTGGCGCCTCAGCACTCAAGGAATGCCTTGATTAGCGTATCAGCAAAGCCAGCTTTCCCATAAGTCAGATCTCACGGTGGCGTTACTCGCAGAAGTGTCCTCGGCACGGCATAATGACTGCAAATTTTAAGGAGCCATTATGACTTTTAATATTGTTCTGATCGTACTTATCGTTTTGCTGGTGATCTACGCGCTAAAGCGTGCGGGTGTATTCAGCAAAGGCGCAGCAGAAAACGAGACCGTCGGTGATGCTTATTTAGCTGAGAATGCGTTGCGCGAGGAGGTTACTCAGACCGACAGCGGCCTGCAGTACGAAGTGCTCACAGAGGGTGAGGGTGATACCCGACCGGCAGCGACAGATACTGTGCTGGTGCATTATCACGGCACTTTGATCAATGGCTCTGTCTTTGATAGTTCGGTAAAGCGCGGTGAGCCGATTTCATTTCCGCTGAATCGCGTTATCGCGGGCTGGACTGAGGGCGTACAGTTGATGACCAAAGGCGCAAAATATAAATTCTATATTCCTGCGCGTCTTGCCTACGGCAATCGTCAGGTGGGTACGATTCCGGGTGGATCGCTGCTGATTTTCGAAGTCGAACTACTGGATATTAATCCGGCCTGATCTTATGGCGTTTGACACTGAGCTTGCGGAGCGTATTCGTGCGGTGGTCTGTCACTTCGGCCACTGGGACGAAAAGAAGATGTTCGGTGGGCTTTGTATCATGCTCAATGGTCACATGCTGTGCGGCGTTTTGGGGGATGAGCTGATGGTACGGGTTGGTCCTGACGATTACGAAGACGCACTTGATGAAGACGGTACGCGAGAGATGGACTTCACCGGCCGTCCGTTAAAAGGCATGGTGATGGTCGATGGCGCAGCGGTCGCTGAGCCAGAAGAACTGGAATACTGGCTTCAGCGGTGTAACCGCTTCGTCGGGCGCCTGCCGCCCAAATAACCCGAAAGGGCTTTTGAAATAGCCTCCGCCTGAAGCGACCAATTGAATCGTGTTTTAATCAATCGATCTCTTGGTGACGTTTTTACGCCCTGAGAAAAGAGAGCCTCCCCGACCTTTTGGCTCTTTTGCTGGTGGCGCGGATGGCTTCTCTTTAGCGCGGTTGGCACGCGGCACGGAGCTCAACTCCTGATTGTCTTCACCGCTCTGTTTTCCTTTTGAAGCCTTTCCTTTCTGTGCTTTCTCTTTGCCTGCTTTTGTCTTCAATGATTTACGCAGGTTGAGTTTACCAGGCCCTGTCGCGGGGACGCTGTGGTTTGGTACATGTCCGATAAGATCCTCACGACGTAGTGCGCGGCCGATCAGAGTTTCAATGGCGGTCAGTGTGTCGACTTCATGGGCGGCGACCAGTGAAATCGCGATGCCTTTTTCACCGGCGCGGCCGGTACGACCAATACGGTGAATATAGTCGTGCGCGACAGGCGGCAGGTCATGATTGATGACCGCAGGTAAGTGTTCGATATCAATGCCGCGTGAGGCGACATCGGTTGTCACGAGAACTCGCAGGCGATGCTCGCGGAAGGCATCAAGAATGTCATTACGCTCAGCCTGTGTTTTATCACCGTGCAGTACTTCTGCCTGAATGCCTTCCGACTTGAGGTGATCCGTCAGAGCGTCTGCACCTTTTTTGGTCTTGGTGAAGACCATTACCTGCTTCCATTTATTTTCAATCAGAAGCGAAGCAACGGCATTGCCTTTATCGCTGTGATCGACAGGGTGCAGCCACTGACGGACGTTTTCGCTAGTGCGGTTAGCGTCTTTCTGCCCGAGTTCGATGGCTCCGGGCATAAGCTCAGACGCAAGTTCGCGTACGGCATTATCAAAGGTTGCCGAGAAAAGAAGGTTCTGGCGAACGTCGGGTAGTTTCTGAACAATGCGTTGCAGATCTTCGGCGAAGCCCAGATCCAGCAGGCGGTCTGCTTCGTCGAGCACCAGACACTGCAGATGCTCAAAACTGACACGATGACGGATCATGAGTTCGTACAGACGACCTGGTGTGGCTACGACAGCGTCTGCGCCTTCGGCCATTTTATCTTCAATGGTGCGTGGGTTCTGTCCGCCGCAAAGGAGCAGACAACGGTGACCGCAGTTGCGTCCATAGTCCCGAAAATTCTCTGCCAGTTGCTGAGCGAGTTCACGCGTTGGCGCAATAATAAGTACTCGCGGGTAGCGATAACCTTCTTCTTCTGTGCGTGGGTGCTCGCTGAGTAATTGCAGAAGCGGAAGCATAAACGCTGCAGTCTTGCCTGTACCGGTTGGCGCTGCGGCCATCAGTTCGGTTCCCGCCAGGATATGAGGGATTGCGGCCTCCTGAATCGGGGTAGGTTCAGCGTATCCCAACGATGCCAGCCGTTTCAGAATGTTAGTGTCGTGCAACAGGCTGCGGAAGCTACTCATGACTGGTCTCCACCAAAGAGTGTCTCAGGCGTAAATTCGATGGACTGCTCGTCATTTCCTAGCCACATGGTGCCGTCCTGGATCGTCGCTTGCAGTCGCATGGTGCGGGTGCATAGTGACTCTAGCTGAGTGCAGGCATCGTCGGCGAGCTTAATTACGCTCAGCTTTGGGTATGCATGAATTTTATTTTCATGCTGTTTCCACCAGACATCAAATGCATTGCCCTGATAGCCGTACAGTTTGACTGACTGTGCTTTATTACACGCCTTTCGTAGACGTTTTTCATCAGGCTGGCCCAGTTCAATCCAAAGCTCCGTCTCATCGCTGTATGTGCGCTGCCAGAGATCAGGCTCGTCATCTGTGCTGATGCCTCGGGTAAATTCCAGACGTTCGTGTGCATTCAACGCGAATACCGCGATGCGGGTCATCATTCTCAGTATGGTTTCTGAGGGATGTTGGGCGATCGTCAGGGTGTGGGTCGCATAGTAGTCGCGATCCATGTCAGAGATCATCAGTTCAGCTTTGTAGATGGTGGCTTTCAGTGCCATGCCTGGATTCTCGAGCTTTGTGTACGGGAGAAGAAAGGTGCGTACTCTACTGCGATTGGTGGAGCTTGCATAGTATAAATACTTTTTACTTTAAGGATCATTCATGATTAATTATATATATTAATGTTGTTTAGGAGGTCATAAATGAGTGAGTATGATCTTGATCCACTGTCAGATCAGCAGATTCTGGCAAAGTTGGCCGGGCGGCTCCGGAGTGAGCGTCTCCAGCGTAACGTTACACAGCAGGCGCTGGCTGATCTCGCTGGGGTGGGAGTGGCCACACTGCGGCGTTTTGAGGGCGGAGAGGGCAATCTGAGTCTGCTTAATCTTATCGCTGTTTTACGCGCCCTCGGGCTTGTGCACCTGTTGGATGCATTGATTCGTGAGCCTGATGTCAGCCCGATAGCGAGCCTCCGAGAGAACGGTGCCGGGATTTATCGGGAGGCGCCCATACGTCAGAGGGCAAGACCTGAATCGTCATCGGCAGATGATGCAAGCTGGTCGTGGGGCGATGACGAATGATCAGCCTGGCGGAAGTGCAGCTTTGGGGACGCACAATAGGCGCTGTTCAATGGAACAGTGTGCGCCAGCTCGGCGTGTTTGAATATGCCCCTGAATTCCTACGCTCGGGTATTGAGTTGGCACCACTGCAGATGCCGTTAAGAGCGGGGCGTTTCAGTTTTCCTCAGCTGGCTCATGAGACCTTTAAGGGCTTGCCGGGAATGTTGGCTGATGCCCTGCCGGACAAGTTCGGTAATCTCCTGATTGATCAGTGGCTGGTGGCACAAGGGCGTGATCCGGGGTCATTCAATCCTGTTGAACGTCTGCTCTACATTGGGCAACGGGGAATGGGGGCGCTGGAGTTTGCTCCGGCGACGCGAGGTCATGTAGGCGCTGGAACGCCAGTCGAGTTGTCCGAGTTGGTGTCGCTGGCGAATAAAGCCCTGAATCAGAAGCAGGGCCTTGCGGTAGAAATTATTGAAGGCGAAGAAGACGCTCAGGCGTTGAACCAGATTATTGCAGTGGGAACGTCGGCGGGTGGTGCACGTGCAAAAGCCGTCATCGCATGGAACGAGCAGACCGGAGAGGTGCGCTCCGGGCAGTGCGATACAGAAGCGGGCTTTCGGCACTATTTGCTCAAATTCGACGGCGTTGCGGCGAATCGTGATAAAGAATTGGCAGACCCTCAAGGTTATACCCGCATTGAATATGCATGCTATTTGATGGCACAGGCTGCGGGCATCGAGATGATGCCAAGTCGCTTACTTGAAGAAAACGGTCGTGCGCACTTTCTGACCCAGCGGTTTGACCGGTCTGAAACTGGCAAGAAGCTTCATATGCAAACGCTCTGTGGTATTGCTCATTACGATTTTAATGTGGCAGGCGGGTATTCTTACGAGCAGTGCTTTCGTGTGATTCGTCAGGTTGTGAAGAGTCAGGCACGCGTTGCTCAAGAGCAGCAGTTCCGGCGAATGCTGCTTAATCTGATGATACGTAATCAGGATGATCATACGAAGAATATTGGCTTTCTCATGAACCGTCAGGGGGTGTGGTCTCTGGCGCCCGCTTATGATGTAACTTATGCCTACAACCCTGATGGGGACTGGACTTCTACTCACCAGATGTCTGTCAACGGCAAGCGGGATCATTTTGCCCTTGATGACCTCATCGAATGCGGTAAAGCAGCGGACATTCGGGAGCGACAGGTTAAAGAGTTGATTAGCGAGGTGGGAGAGGCTGTCCGAGACTGGAGAAGGTTCGCCCAGGAGGCAGGCGTCCCGGAGGATTGGGCCGCCTCTATTGAATCGTCCTTCAGGAAGTTTTCAATTTAAAATATCGCTAATGATATACTGGTGTTAATTTATGCAATTTAGTGATCATTAATGATCTTTTGATTCGTTCCATTTGAACAACAGTAAACGTACACGCTCATCGCATGGCTGATGCCAGAAGTTGGTGTCTTCGTACCACTCTCCGAGCATGTCGAGGCCAGGCTCTGCCTGGCAGGCGCCGATCTCAATGGATGACTCTTTGCCGTAGGCATCATAGAGCTTTTCAAGAAGAAGCTCGCAGCGCTCTGCGTGGTCGGCTAGCAGAAACGGCTGATCAAGGTCTGCTTCCAGCTCGCGGATAACGGACCAGCCGGTTTCTCCCATCTGATAGAGAGTGTCCTGAGAAATACCATGCAGGTCTTCGAGTGCGAAATCCCAATCGTCCCAGTCATCGTCCGGTTGAATCAGAGTTGTCTTGACGGTGCCGTCCGCCAGAGACCAGGCGATTGCGACGGGGTGTGCGCTGTCTTCGTATGAGCTGGCATCAATCGCAACAAAAGACGGGTATTCCACGGCGGACTCCAGATATAAATCGATTAGTCAGGCGGCGAATTTACTTCGCCGCCGGTCGGTGTGCAATATTGCAGTGCAATAAGTCGTCGGGGTGCAGGAACTGCTCGGCGTCTGAGGCACTCACTGGGTGACCATAATAGAACCCTTGTGCGAGATCACAGCCGTTGCGGATCAGAAAATCAGCTTGCTCAGCGGTCTCAATTCCTTCAGCCACAATCAGCATATCGAGGTTTTTGCCTAACGTAATGATCGAAGCGGCAATGGCCTGATCGGCAGTGCTCGTGCTCAGGTCCTTCACAAACGTCCGGTCGATCTTGATGGCGTCGACGGGTAAGTTCTTCAGATAATTGAGTGATGAAAAGCCGGTGCCGAAGTCGTCAAGGTAAATAAATATGCCATGTTCTCTGAAATACTCGAGGACGTGGCGGGCATGAGTGAGGTCCTGCATCAGCAGGCTTTCAGTGATCTCAACTGAAATCAGCGAGGTTGGTATGCCTATTTCTTTAATCGTGCGGACGATATCCAGATGAAAATTCGGAATCAGGAACTGTCTTGGGGAAATATTGATGCTGATGTTGGCCTGGTAGCCTTGCTGGTACCACTCTTTTGCCTGGATGCATGCTTGCTCAAGAATCCAGAAACCAATCCGGCCGATCATGCCCGCATCTTCTGCGATATGGATGAAGCTCTCTGGTGATACGAACTCACCGTTAGACTTTGGCCAACGCAGTAACGCCTCAAAGCTGTGGAGGTGGCCAGTTGACATCCCCGGTCGTATATCGTGGAGGCACACCTTAGGTTGGTAATATAACTCCAGTGCGTTGCTTTCCAGAGCCTTGCGCAGACTGGTCTCAAGGGACATACGCTGAACGGCGATACGTTCCAGCGATGGCGTAAACAGATGGTAGCAATTTTTACCATTTGCTTTTGCACGGTACATGGCGATGTCGGCATTACGCATAAGAATGCCGACTTCTTCGCCATCGGTAGGGTAGATGGCTATACCCATAGAGGCGCCAATGACGAACTCTCTGCGTCCGAGGCGAATCGGATCACACAAGCGAAGCAGAAGATGCTCTGCGGACTCCAGTACTTCATCGTGGTGCTCGACGTGGTTGAACAGTACGATAAATTCGTCACCACCAACACGGGCCAGTGTGTCTCCTGGGCGCAATACTCCCTGAAGGCGTTGGGCGACCTCAATGAGCAACTCGTCCCCGGTACTATGACCAAGGCTGTCGTTGATGGTTTTAAAACCATCCAGATCCAGATAGCAAAGAGCAAAGCGCTTGTGTGTATCTGTGGCTTCTTCAATGGCCTCAGACAGTTTCTGCTGCAGGTGTACGCGGTTTGGCAAGCCGGTCAGGCTGTCATGGTACGCCTGGTAACTGATGGTCGCTTCTTTTTCACGGACTTCCGTAATATCGCGGATCATCCATATAAAGCCGGCAACTTCATGGTGATGTCCGTATATCTCCAGTGTTGTTCCGTCATGAAACTTGTATTCATCGAACGACGATTTACCGGGATCACGAATCGCCGCCAGTTGACTATGCAGCTTCGTTTTATCGCTGAACAAGGAGCAGGAGTAGTGGAACAGGTCGGTGCCCGACCGAGAAATGACTTCGTCCCGTGAGGTGCGGAGCAACTCTACGTAGCGGTCGTTGAACGCTACGACATGATCATCCTTGTCGACAACAAGAATGCCTTCGTTTGACGCATTGAGCGTGGCATTGAGTACCTCGTAGGACTGACTCAGTTCCTGTTGTGACTTTCGTTGGGATTCAAGGTTGCGGGTCAGGGTAGCGTTCCGCTCCAGCATGGTACGCGCACTCTGCTCAAGCGTTTCCATGAGGTCGGACCGCTGTTGATCCAGTAATTCGTATGTTCGGTCAACGTCCCGGAGCAGCGCCTGAAAGTTTTCGGGCAGGCTCGCCTCTTCTCCGAGGTGTTGCTTTATGTGTTGCTCAAGCCTTTGGTGCATAGGGCCGCCAGGTACCTGTTTGTTTTTGTAGTTGTCGGTAAGCGTGGTGACGACCTGACGGGAGAATCAGGACGGCCTGACATCCGCTGGTTGGCGTGGCAGTGAATCGAGCGTATCCGGTTATTTTGTCCTGTCTGCATCTTCCGCTCTGACTTTTGAAGGAAGGTATGCAGGGCATCCGGAAAAAACTCGACTTTTGCTAGCGGCAACCGGCTTCTGTTGCTCGATTATTTCTCTATAAAACGGTTTGTTTAAACGTCTCAGGAGTGTGATGGATCACGAAACTCTGAGCTCCTCCGCATCAGCCGTACACTCTATCTCGTTTGTCTCATCCACGGTAATCGTGCGCGCTGGCGCTGCAGGCACGGAAAGCGCTTTCATGTGGCGATAATGGCCTTTAATGGCTGCCCAAATCGTTGGGTACGAGCGCAGTTCATAGCCCAGTTCTGCTGCTTTCTTTTCAACCATAGGGTGCAGCTCAGCGTAATGCACATGGCTCACACGTGGGAACAGGTGATGTTCTGCCTGAAAATTCAGTCCTCCGAGAGCCCAGGTCAGAAAACGACTGTCCGTGGCGAAGTCTACCGTAGTACGCATCTGATGTACGGCCCACTCATCCGGTAATACACCACGTTCGTCCGGGCGGGGGAATTCAGCTTTATCTACGACATGTGCCAATTGGAAGATAACGGCGAACAGGAAGCCCAGAAAAGCGTGCATCAGAAGAAAACCGAGCAGTGCTGGGCCAGCTCCCAAAGCAGCCATTGGAATAAGCAGATACAGGGTCACGTAGATGGCTTTCGATGCCCAGAACTCCACATGGTCAGCGAGCTTCATGCGGTGCGAATAATCCCTGCGGGCAATTTTCTGGCTGCCATAGGCTTTAAAATCCAACGCAAAGAACCAGAACAGACTGGTAATCAGGTACAGGAACCAGACATAAAAATGCTGATATTTGTGAAATGGGCGATGCGGTAGATGAGGGCTCATCCGGAACAGTCCGAGAGCGTCGATATCCTCGTCCGCCTCGTCGACATTGGTAAAGGCGTGATGATTGCGATTGTGCTTCTGTGCCCAGTAGTAGCGATTACTACCAACGAGGTTGAAGGACATCGCCATCAGGCGATTGACCTTGCGAGAACCGCTGAAAGATTCATGTGCACCGTCGTGCATGATATTGAACCCGACCAGTGCTGTAGCTATGCCATGCAGTGCCCAGGCAATGTAATGCATTGAGCCAGACAGACCGTAGATGAGCAGGTAGCTCCCTACGTACAGCAGGGCAATAAAAATGGCTTTATTATGCAGGCGATCATCGCCGGTTTTCCTGATTCCTTTCTCTCTGAAGAAACGGGTCACTTCTCCAGATAATTCCTGATATACCGGGCGTTTGCCGGACTGAAAGTGTACGTGAGACATGTTAATTATTCTTTAGTTATGAGGCCGCAGCCTGTGCTTTTCGGACGCTCGTTTCTTCCACTTCCGTATGGACAATCAGCGCCTCAAAGTTATCGTTATTATACAGGTGTTGTGAAACTATGGTTGGAAATATTGTGACTCAGGACACATGTTTGGTCAGTTTTCGGTAATTTAATGGTGTGATTCCCATCCATTTCCGAAACGCCCTCACGAAGTTTGACGTGTCTGTGTAACCTAGTTGCTCGGCGATTTCTGAAACCTTCATGCTCGAGTTGCCAAGCAGTCTTGTGGCCTGTTCACGTCTTACTTCTTCAACCATTTTTCGGAAACTGGTGTTGAGCTGTGCCAGTTGCCGGTTGAGGGATCGGGCGCTGATACGCAGGCGCTCTGCAACATCTTCTAGTGATAGGCCGCTGCCGTAACTGATCAGAAGTGTACGGACCCGTGACGCAAGATCGATGTGCTCACCCGGCGCTTCCGCCAGTAGCCGTTCGCATTCCTGCTCAGCGCTATGACGAGCAACGCTGTTCGCTGTTGATACCTCGAGGCTCAGAGCTGCTTTGGGTAATACAAGTTCGTACTGATCACAGTTAAATTCGACGTCACAGCCTAACAGTTGTTCATAGAAAGCCACCGGTCGCTGTGCTGACTCGACCAGTCTGATGATTGGAGCCAGGATGTCATTATTACGGGTCAAAAAACGCGCAATTGTTACCAGCGTCGATAGAATGTTGTGCGCAATAAAAGGGTAGGAGTCGGGCAGGGCGGCTGCTCTGATAATTTCCAGAGCGCATTCATCCTGCCCCTGACGAAACCGAATGCGCGCCAGCCCCGTACGGGTGCCCGCATAACGTACGGCGAGGGACAGGCCTTCACCGAGCGTCTCGCTTGCCATCACGGCAAAACCAAGGAAGCCATGGCTGGCGATGCTCATTCTTCGCCCGTGCTCCAGCCCCAGCAGAGGATCGTTTGACAGGCGATAGGCGTTGCGTACGATCTGGTCATACTCACGCGCTGAGATATGTGTGCCGGGTTGTCCGAGCGCACGTGGCGAAAGGCGGGTATTTGTGACTAACTGTGCCGGGCTTATCCCTCGGTTAGCCAGCAGCTCCAGCAAGGGGATCAGGTACTCGTTAGTAAACAGCGGGTGAACCGCGGATATTTCCTGACGTCCGGGCATGATAAACCTGATACAATGTGTGGCGATAAATGACCAAAATGATGTCACGAATATCACTTTCGCTCAAACTCGCTTTGCTTCATAGTCTGGGCGCCATAAAAAACGATCAAATAAACAGGGGAAAAACCTATGGATGCGTCTTTCTGGGACGGCAAACGTGCGCCCGGTATCGTTGATACCATCAATGTGAATGAATACGATTCGGTTGTTGAATGCATTGACAGTGCGTTCAAGCGCTACGCTGACCGCAAAGCATTCACCAGCGTAGGCTACACTCTGACCTATCGTGAAATCGACGAGTACAGTGCTGCATTCGCATCCTATCTACAGAACCATACTACCCTGCAGCCAGGCGATCGTGTCGCGGTTCAGATGCCGAACATTATGCAGTGTCCGATTGCGGTATACGGCGTTCTTCGTGCCGGTATGATTCTTGTGAACACGAACCCGCTGTACACTGAACGCGAAATGCTTCATCAGTTCAACGACTCAGGCGCTAAAGCCCTGGTGTGCATGGACATGTTCGCTAAGTCGGTTCAGAGCATCCTGCCAGAAACGGGCCTGAAGCACGTTATTGTGACCAGCCTTGCAGACATGCTGCCATTCCCTAAGCGTCAGCTGATCAATGCTGCTGCTAAATACATCAAGAAAATGATCCCGGATTACTCGTTGCCAACCGCTGTGCGTTTCCGTAAAGCGCTGAGCCTGGGTAAGTCTGCGGGTGCCTATAAGAAGAACCACATCACTGGTCACGACAGTACTATCGTTCTGCAGTACACCGGTGGTACTACAGGTGTTGCGAAGGGCGCTGAGCTGACCAACCTGAACCTGATTGCGAACATGCTGCAGGCGCGCGCCAACATGGCACAGGTTGATGATAACGGTAAGCCACTGAAACCAGCCGACGGCGCTACCGTAGTAGCTCCGCTGCCTCTGTACCACATATACTCTTTCACTGTTCACCTGATGGCGATGCTGGATTCTGGTGATCACAGCATCCTGATCGCGAACCCTCGTGACCCAGGCATGTTCATTAAAATGATCAAGCCTCATCGTCTGGACGGTTTTGTTGGTCTGAACACACTGTTTGTCGGGCTGTTGAACCACCCTGAATTTAAAGAGTGTAACTTCGAGCACCTGAACCTGACTCTGTCAGGCGGTACTGCTCTGATGGATGACACTGCCAA
Source organism: Thalassolituus sp. (assembly GCF_984348125.1). Lineage (NCBI taxonomy): Bacteria > Pseudomonadati > Pseudomonadota > Gammaproteobacteria > Oceanospirillales > Oceanospirillaceae > Thalassolituus > Thalassolituus sp. The sequence continues at coordinate 91,947 of NZ_CFHJLR010000011.1, read as the reverse complement.
GCGTTGGAAAGAAACCACAGGTTGCGGTATCTCAGAAGGTTATGGTCTGACTGAATGTTCGCCAATTGTTGCGGTTAACCCAGCGGCTGGTCTTGAGCGTCTTGGTACTGTGGGCCAGGCTGTTCCGGGCACGTCACTGAAGTGTATCGACGATCAGGGTAACGAAGTGCCTCAGGGCGAGCGCGGTGAGCTGTGCGTTAAGGGTCCTCAGGTAATGAAAGGTTACTGGAACCGTCCTGAAGCGACCGCTGACTCTTTCACTGAAGACGGCGAATGGCTGAAGACCGGTGACGTTGCTGTTATCGATGACGATGGTTTCGTGAAGATCGTTGACCGTATCAAAGACATGATCCTGGTATCTGGCTTCAATGTTTATCCAAACGAAATTGAAGAAGTTGTGGCAGCGCATCCTGCTGTTGAGAACTGTGCCGCGATCGGTATTCCGGATGCGAAGAGTGGTGAAGCAGTGAAACTGTTCATTATCTCTACCGATAAGAACCTCACTGCGGATGACATCAAAGCTCACTGCCGTGAAAATCTGACCGGTTACAAACAGCCTAAGTACATTGAGTTCCGCGATGAACTGCCAATGACTCCGGTTGGTAAGATTCTCCGTCGTGAGCTGAAAGACGAAGAAGCTGCTAAGAACAAAGAAGCTGAGCCGGCTTAATTCCGCTCGGTACTTTGTTGCAATTTGCTGAAAATAGAAACGGCCCCTCATGCAGGGGCCGTTTTGTTTCTTGACCTATCTCAATAACACCCGCAGAACCCCCCGGACTTACCAGTGTGACACCCTCTGTTGGTCATCGCGGCCAATCGCTGCTTCTGGCTGCCGCTGAAAGAATGCTGATGGTAGCTACAACATCACCGGGACTAAGATTTTTATTTCTTCGGGTGAACACGACTTTACCGACAACATTATTCATATCGTACTTGCCCGTCTTCCTGATGCGCCTGCAGGCACAAAAGGTATCTCGCTGTTTATCGTGCCTAAGCTGAATGTGAACGACGATGGTAGTGATGGCGAGACGAACAACGTGACCTGCGGTTCTATCGAGCACAAAATGGGTATTCACGGTTCGTCTACCTGTGTCATGAACTTCGACGGTTCTAAAGGCTTCCTGATCGGCCCTGAGAATAAGGGCCTGCACTGCATGTTCACCTTCATGAACACGGCTCGTCTGGGTACTTCTATTCAGGGTATCGGTGCGGCTGAACTGTCGTTCCAGGGCGCACTGCCATATGCCAAAGAGCGTCGTTCAATGCGCTCCCTGAGCGGTAAGAAGAGTCCGGACAAAGTGGCTGATGCACTGATTGTTCACCCGGACGTACGTCGCATGCTGCTCACTCAGAAAGCCATCGCGGAAGGCGGTCGTGCCATGCTGTATTATGCAGCGACGCTGGCAGACAAAATGATGGCCTCACATGCCGCAGGCGATATGAAAGGCTACGAGGACTGGGACGACAAACTAGGCTTCCTGACGCCAATCATGAAAGCGGGTCTGACTGAACTGGGTTACGAAGCGGCGAACCACGGTGTTCAGGTATACGGTGGTCACGGCTTTATTAAAGAATGGGGCATGGAGCAGATCATCCGTGATACTCAGATTGCCAAGCTGTACGAAGGCACGACGGGTGTTCAGGCACTCGACCTGCTGGGTCGTAAGATCCTGCTGGGCCGTATGAAGTCATTCGACGACTTCCGTGCGGTTGTGAATGAGTTCATCAAGAACCACAAGAACACCAAAGAAATGAAGCCGTTCATCAAGCAGCTGAAGCGGGCGATGATTGCCTGGCGTCTCAATACTTTCCGTATTGCGTTTAAGGCACGAAAAGACCGCGACATGGTAGGTGCAGCGTCAGTCGATTACCTGATGTACTCCTGCTACATCGTGATGGCCTTCTTCTGGGCTAAGATGGCGGATGCTGCGTTCACTAACGTAGCGGCTGGCAAAGACGTCGACTTCCACAAGGCGAAAATTCAGACCGCGGAATTCTATTACGATCGTCTTCTGCCTCGTGCGAAAGCACACAGGAAAATGATGCTTAAAGATCCTAAGTCTCTGATGCAGATGGATGAGGAGAGCTTTGCTTTTCTGTGAGTGAGATCTGACGATAATAAAACGGCCAGCAATTGCTGGCCGTTTTATTATCCGGGATCTATCAATCAGGCTTCGACTTCGCTTTCATCATCGTCACGCACTGACTCGTCAGAGTGATCATAGAGCGCAATCGAAAGATCAATATCGAGCGTATTATCATCGCTTAACTGTCGATTTAGCTCGCCATGGAAGCGGGTTGTGGTGATGTATTCAGCCAGACCAAAGTGCGGATGAGGCGTTACTTCGTCGGTTCCTTCCGGTAGTACCAGTGAGAAGTGAACCTGTGCGGTGGCGCCTTTTACTTCCGCACTGGATTTGAGAAGCGTTGCACGTTCCAGCATTGGCTCTCGTTCGAGAATCAGGCTGATCAGGAATGACAGCAGTCCGGCCGGTTCTGATATCACTAAAGAGAATGGCATCTGAGTCACGGTTCGGACAGACTTAAGAATCTCAGATTCGTGTAGCAGGTCGTCGAAGAGCTTCGGCAGATCAACAGCGCCCTGGCCCTCGTTGGTGCAATGGCGCAGATACTCGCGCATGACCGGCATTCTGCCTGGGAGGTCTGCACCTTCTGGGTAGTGCTCTTCCATTTCTGCAAGCAGCCACTTCTTGAACTCATTCGTCGACTGCTGATTCACCTGAGCATTTTTCTGCTCCAGACGGGTCTCGAGGCGCCTTACTGTTTCACGGGCCTTCTGTTGCTCTGTGTACAGCTGCTCCGTGCGCTCGGTGACTTTATTCTCAAGTGACGCTGCTAACTCATGAGCACGGCGGGTTGCAGACTGTTCGCGGGTTTTATCCAGCATGCAGATCAGAACTTCACGAGGGCGCGATTCACTGAACTGGAGCGTTTGCATGGTGATATCGAAATAGCACTTCTCATTGCGGAAGTTGGCAATGGTAAATTCGCCATGCAGTCGCGATATGCGGCCAAGCAATAACTGGTTAATCTTTTCCCGCTGCTCCGGACCTTTAAGCCCCCGAACCATGTCACGGATATGTTCCATCGCACTGGGCATGGACTCCAACTCTTGGCGCGTGGTCGCCAGATGCCGTGCAAAGTGGTTATTACATTGAAGATGGTCAGACTCAGGCAGGTATCTCGCAAAGCCCAGAGAGGCGTTGTCAATTGCGACTGTCAGCTGCTCTTTGGTTTCGACCAGCTGCTCTCGGGCCTGCTCCCGTTCCTGGGCGTCACTGCGAAGGGTTTCGCGCATGCGGTTAATTGCGTTGGCGACCATGTCGAGCTCATCTGATCGCTTATGTTGATCGCTGAACTGCAACGGATCATCAAGATTATTCAGGTTGAAGGTATGTGCCCACTGGGCCATAACATCCAGGCGCCGGGTGATCAGCAGACGTACCATCACAAGAATGAAAATAGAGACGGAGAAAGTCTTGATGAACTGGGTGCCAATGATGGTGACCGCTTTATGTTTTAGGTCGTCGTAAAGCCCGGTGTAGTTCACATTCAGGTAAAGGTTACCAAGTTCGTATTCCTGAGAGGCGCTCTGGTGCGTCAGCGGAAACGAATAATGAAGGTCCGCGGCGGCATAAATATCTCCCGCGCTCTGTACCAGCTTCTCACGACTTTCGATGTAGACGTACACCACACCCGGGAAGTTGAGGATACCGGAGAGCTGAGATTCGATCTGGCGGTTGTCAAAGTTCCAGAGGCTGTAGCTGATACTTTCCTGGTAACTGGCGTGGATCTGATCGAGGTTGCTGCGGTATTGGCTCACCCCGCGGCGGTAATCAGAATAGAGTACAAAGCCCGAGGCCAGGACACTGACGATAAAGCTGAAAGCCAGAAGATATGACAGCAGACGCACGCCAACGTGGCTTTTCTGAACGAATTCCTGATCAGTCTGTTTCTGCGGGCTACTCAAGTCCTGTGTCCTGCAATTATGAAAGTTATACTCGTTTTGTAACTATAGGCCAGAAAACAAATTTTGACGACCCGAGATCAACAGGGTCATATTCTCTGGCTTGTTTCGTACATTCTTCGCCGAAAATTGACATAGATCGTGCTTCGCGCCTGTGAACCGTTCGTTGTTGTTTTGTTCTTGATTTGTATCAAATGACGTCAATGTCATTTACGTACTCTGGCTGTGTTTTCTATTGCACAGACATAAGGAGTGCGCGATGAAACTGATGAAAACCCTGATCGCTGGTGCTGTATCCATGGCTTTCCTTCCTGCCGTTCCCGCATTTGCATACGAGGCCGGAGATATTATCGTTAAAGCCGGCGTAATCAACGTAATTCCTAAAGATGGCAATGCAGAGGTGGGTAACTCTGAGCTGGACATCGACTCTGATATCCAACTCGGCCTGACCGGTGTGTACATGGTCAGCGACAAAATCGGTATTGAGCTGCTTGCAGCCACTCCTTTTACACACACCGCAGAGGGCGATGGTGGAGATATTGATGGGGTTGATGTTATTACCACTAAACATCTCCCACCAACACTGTCGGCTCAGTTCTATCCAATGGATGCAGCGTCGAAAATTCAGCCATATGTTGGTTTAGGCGTAAACTACACCTTCTTCTTTGACGAAGAGGATGATGCTGGCCTTGGCTCTAACGGACTGAAACCAAGCTTTGGCTTAGCCTACAGCGCCGGTGTTGATTACATGGTCAACGATAACTGGTTGGTCAATGCGTCTGTCTGGAAAGTGGATATCGACACTGAGGTAAAAGGTGGCGCTGCGGATGGCCTGGATGTCGAGATTGATCCTGTCGCCTTTATGGTTGCGTGCGGCTATAAGTTCTGAGCAGCCATCATGACCAATAAAAAAACCGGGCGATTGCCCGGTTTTTTTTATTGCTATTGGTTTTACAGCACAGGCGCTATAAGGCGAAGCAGGCGCGCAAGAAGCTGCTTCCACCAGCGCTGATCGACGTGAGTAGGGCGACAATGGTCGAGGTCATCAAGCATCATGGCCTCGATTTCAGCAGCGAACTCTTTGTCTTTAATCAGAGCGCCAATTTCGAAGTTGATGCGCAGCGAGCGGTTATCCAGATTGGCACTGCTGACGCACGACCACTCATCGTCTACCAATAGAACTTTCTGATGCAGGAATCCGGGCGTATAGGTGTAGAACTGCACCTGAGCTTTCTGCAGAGAGGCAACGTAGCTGCGGTTCGCCTGAGCTACCATCCAGTTATCAGAGATACCCGGAAGAATAATCCTGACATCAACTCCACGCAGGCCAGCCAGTTGAAGCGCAGCATAGACGTTCTGGTCCGGAACGAAATAAGGGCTGACGATCCAGCAGCGCTCTGTGGCGGTGTTAATCATGTGGGTAAAAAAGAGGCTGCCGCTGTCGTAATAATCGGCAGGACTTGGGTTGATGCACATCACTTTGCGCTTACCCATGATTTGCGGCTGCTCCCAGCGCAATTCAGGCGTGACGCCTGTAGCCCACATCCAGTCTTCGCTGAACGATAGCTGAAATGCCAGCGATACCGGGCCAGACACGCGCATGTGTGTATCTCGCCAATGACCTATTTCCGGATCTTTACCCAAATATTCAACACCCACATTGTGACCGCCGACAAAGGTTGTGTGATCATCGATAATCACCAGCTTACGGTGGTTACGGAAATTGATGTTGGTGCGGTTGCGCAGTTTGAGTGGGTTAAAGCGTGATACTTCTATGCCAGCATCTGTCATCTGCCTGATGAAATTCTTATCCAGACCACCAGAGCCGATTTCATCATAAAGCAGGTAGACCCTGACACCTTCAGCCGCTTTCTGGCACAGTACATCAGCAAAGCACTGTCCCAGAGCATCGTCGCGGAAAGTATAAAACTGCACGCAGACGGTATGTCGCGCTGTTCTTGCTGTATTGAGGATAGCATTGAAGGTGTCGTGTCCGTTAATCAGTAGCTGAGTGTCATTGCCATCCAGCATCGGGACGCGAAAAAGTCTCTGTAGTGGCAGGGTGGTCGTGTCAGGCGACAGTACAGCATCAGTCAGAGTTTTACGGATCTGTCGCTGACGTTTAGCCAGGTGCGTGTCCTTTTTTCGGCGAGCGCGACGATAACCTCTGAAGCGGCGACTACCAAAGAGAAGATAAACGGGAAGGGCTACCAGTGGCATCAATATCAGAGCAAGTACCCAGGCGGCTGTTCCCTGCGCGGTCCGGCCTTGCCACAAAGCGTCAGCGGCGGCTGCTATGCCGCCGATGTATAAGAGGATGGGCCACACCCACCAGGCAAAAGCTTCCATAATCTTCCTGAGACGACTTTAAGTCATGTGAAAAGGCGCCTGGCGCCATTCGATATCAGACGGGTCAGCAGGTGAGGTGGCTTGTAATCAGAGGCCGACGAGTCTCATGAATTCTTCACGGGTCGCCTGATTAGCGCGAAAGTCACCCTTCATCACCGAGGTGCGCATCATTGAGTTCTGCTTCTGTACGCCACGCATCATCATGCACATGTGCTTGGCTTCAACGATGACACCTACACCACGACAGCCCGTGACTTCTTCTACGGCTTCCGCGATCTGTTTCGTCATGTTCTCCTGAATCTGAAGTCGACGTCCGAACATGTCAACAATTCGCGCGAACTTGGAGAGGCCGAGTACTTTACCGTTTGGCAGGTAACCAATATGGCATCGGCCGATAAATGGCAACATGTGGTGCTCACACAGTGAGTAAAACTCGATGCCCTCTACTACAACCATTTCGTCGTTATCGCTGCTGAATACGGCACCGTTGACTACTTCATCGATTTTGGTCTCGTAACCACTGGTCAGGAACTGCATCGCTTTCGCAGCTCGTTTGGGTGTATCCAGAAGGCCTTCGCGTGAGACGTCTTCGCCTAATTCAGTTAATACATCACTGTAAAGTGATTCTAGTTTCGACATTTTGGTTCCGTCGCTTATTCAGATTTGAAGTAATAGTACTTAATTCGATGAAACTTATACAGGATTTTGTGCTTGTATAAGTTTTATTGTGTTATCGGCCAGTCGAATGGCATTCGTTTTACGCGCTCGCCAAGCTCAGAAAGGTAGCCAGCGACGCCATCAGGCTCCTGTCTTCCGGTCCAGTGCAAACATGTATGGCTCCCGGTTTCTCCAGGCAGACCGCTTTCCGCCGAAACCCTTGTTTCTGAGATATTTACTGACCTTGTTGAGACTGCATCACGGAGTATTTTATCGGTCTGGCGAGCAATTGCTTCACCTGAGTCAATCCAGTGATGATCCGGCCAGAGATGTTCTAACTCGTTGCGCAGCAGTGGGTAGTGTGTACAGCCAAGTACAATGGCTTTCATGTCCGGGTACGTCTCCAGCCAGGGGCCAAGGTGGGCCTCAAGTTCTGAACTGACGTCCTCACCGGAGACCGCACGCTCCGCGTAACTGACCAGCAGTGGGCTTCCAAAACGGTGAACTTCGAAGCCATAAGCGAAGTCTGATATGAGGTTGTCGGTGTACGGGCGCTTCACCGTCGCGGGAGTTGCGAGAAGACCGAATGAGGTATCAGCCGAACTCGCGCAATGCCCGGCGGCGACTCTCACCGCGGGCACAACGCCCACAACTGGGATGTCGAGTACTTCACGGAGTAATGGCAGGGCTAACGTACTGGCAGTGTTGCAAGCGAGAACAAGTACCGCAGGATCGAAGCGCTCGACTGCTGCCTTGCATAATTCAGGGATTCGGCGTTCAAGGAGGCTATCACTCTGATTACCGTACGGAAAACAGGCTGTGTCCATCAGGTAATGAAAGCGCGTTACCGGGAGTTTCTTGCGGACCTCACGAAGTATCGACAGACCACCGGCGCCAGAGTCAAAAATCAGGATGCTGTTGTCTCGGGAAACATGAGGCGTGGAGGTAACCACTGAAGAGAAGTCCGCAGGTTAGTCAGTATTGCCGGCATTCTATCAAAGAAATTTCGCTCATGCCGGGCAAAAATCAGGACAGCGTCTACACTGAGTGGAACGGGAGAGGACAAACCTTGGAACTAGCGGAATTACTCGAAAACGCCCGCCGCAATGAAGCGCTGCTGCAGCGTCTACAGGCGTTTGAACTGCAACTGCTGTCAGCCCAGAACTGGCAGGATTTTCTGACCTTACTTCTTGAAGCCTTGCCTTCTCAGTTTGATCTGGACGCCGTCAGTTTGCGCATCTGTGACCCAGATGGAGAAATTAAAGCGTCGATGCTTCAGTCTCTCGATATCGATCAGGGAGCATTGCTTAATCAGATCGAATTCAAAGTCAGCTTACCCATAAGCAAAGCCGATGTTATCGACACACCACCACCGTGGCGTTCGGGTCTGCGTTTGCCTTTAATGCGCAGTGGCGAATACATTGGCCAGCTATGTATGTTTTCATCTCGAGAAGATCGTTTTACCGCCGGTATGGCGACCGATTTTATGCAGCATCTGGCGGCAGTGATCGCTGCTTGCCTGGTGATGGTGCGGCAGTCTGAGGCACAGGCGCTGATGGCACTGACTGATCCACTCACTGGCGCTGAAAATCGTCGGGGGTTTGATCGTGTTTATCGGCGTGAATGGGCCAGAGGGCAGCGGCAGCATCATGTATTTGCGATGGTGCTGATGGATATCGATCACTTCAAAAAGGTCAACGATATTCACGGCCACGGCACAGGTGATCGCGTACTGAAGACGTTATGCCGGACATTGAAATCGACCATACGACCCACCGATCACATCGGACGCCTCGGCGGAGAGGAGTTCGCATTGATTCTGCCTGGTTGCCAGCCAGATCAATTAATTGCGGTGGTTTCCCGGGTTCAGGAGTCGATTCGTGAAATGTCGGTATTGAATGACTCGGGCAAGCGTGTGCCCGTGACGGCGTCGGGGGCTTTTATTGCAGTCACGCCACGTCCGCATCAGGATCTGTCAGTCGAGCAGGTGCTCGATCATCTGGATAAGTATCTGTACAAAGCAAAAGCGGCCGGCCGGGATCGGTTCCTGCCGGCGGCATCTGCCTGAGCGTTACTCAGGAGCTTCGGTAAACAGTAGAGTAAAGGTCACGGGCACAGTCGTTGAAATTCGATCCAGACCTGCGACTTCGCGCAGCGCTTCGACACCTTTTGCCAGTTTAAATTCGCCAGCATTCACTAATACTGGGGATTGGGTGGTAACAATCACGTGACCGTCGGCAGCCGCAGTAGCGAGCACATCCGTTTCAATGTCTTTCTTCTCGCCGTGCAATTCGAGAGTCAGCGGTAATAAAGACGTTGCGGTTTCGCCGTTTTTAAGCGCCAGCATCATGGTTTCCGGCAGGTCGGCAGAAACTGTGGCTGTGGCATAGTCAGAGACGTTGAAAAGCATGGATTGCATGCGTTCGTTGCGGATGCCAATGCCGGTTTCAACACTGGTCAGATCAATCGCAATCTCTGCATTACCCTTATCGCTGACTGAGCCAGAAACCTGAGTAAACTCATGAACTTCGGTAATGTTGGTGTTTTTCGTACTCAGAAATTTCACTGAAGAATCCGGACTCAGTGTCCATTCAGCATAACTTAGTGGGGCGGCAAGAATTAGCAGGGTAGAAGTCAGGAGTTTCATAATTGGTTCTCGTTAACGTTTAGTCTGGACTTTGACACGAAAGCTTATGAAGGTTCAAGGCGTAGCCTGTGACCCAGGGCAAGTCAAAAGGATCATTTACTACGGATTATTGAATAAGAGTAACCTGAGGAAATGAGTACGTGCTCAACCATTTCAGATCGCGCTCAATGGTTAAGCGATTATCGTGTTCCAGAGTCAGGCGCTCTTTATCAATTTTGAACTGTTGTTTCGGCGTCAGGGCTTTGTATTCATCGAGAATCGGCATCGAACGTGTAGCAGTATGGTGGGCGCGGAGACTTGCCAGTTCATCCATGTGCCAGACATCCGGATCGAGGCCCTTCAGCAGATACTCAAGGCGAAGTACGCCCTCGGTGATATCACACTGCTGCTGCAGAACAGAGCGACTGACGAAACGGATGTCTGAAATCAGCTCTTCCTGATGCTTGCGAAGCTGCATAGCGGCTTCTGCTTCCTCACGTTCCTGTTCTTCCTCCATTGCCTGCACTTTGCGGGTTAGACTCCACGCGTACCAGGCGAGCGGAATAATCACGAGCACGGCAAGAATGATAAGCAGGATGGAAAGGGACATGGACACCTCAGGTCAGATACGTCAGTGGTGCCATGATAACCTCTGATACCGATGGGCTGAACCCCGCCTTACGCTTCCAGACGTGCAGCCTATGCCTGATCCAGCAGGCAGCGTTTAACGATAGAGCCCTCGCGATAGCGTACTTTGAAAACAGCACCATCGCGGTGACTGTTGATTTCGAAGCGCCGGGTGGTTCTCCCGGCAACTGCGTCATTCTGAGTTTCCGGCTGGCACTGGGTGTTTGGTGAGGGGCTGCTTTCAGATGATGTAGTTGTCATCACTGTCCTCCGTTACTGAGTGGCCGAGGGCCGTCATAGCCTCACTGATGGTAAAGAAGACTTGCCCAGGATTGATTTTCTCCGCCAGATGCGTTCGGTTCAGTTGATCCATGACTGGCCCTTTAAACTCGGCCAGATGCAGAAGGACAGAACGTTCCTGAAGGCGGCTATTCAGTAACTCCAGCGCTTCAAGGCCGCAGTAATCGATGTGATTAATTGCGGTACCGACGAGGACAACGTGTTTGATGTCTGGCCGTCGCGCGGTGCGTTCAAGAACATAATCGATCAGGTAGTCGCTATTAGCAAAATACAGGTTTTCGTCGACGCGAATCAAAGTGACGCCGGGGATGGTCTCAACGGCGTGTCGTAAAACATTACGGAATTGCTGTGTACGCGGCAAACGGCCAATCTCTGCAATGTGAGGTTGACTGGTGCGACGCAGGTATATGACCAGGGAAACGATCACGCCCGCAATAATGCCGGATTCAGCGTCCATAACGATGACGAGAGTAAAGGTCGTCAACCAGACGATTCCATCACTGCGTTGAAAATGCCAGGCGTTGAGCCCATCGCGCCAGCGGAACAAAGGCCAGGTGGCGACAACGATTAATGCGCCCAGTGCAGCATGGGGAAGATGTTCGAACCAACTACCAGCGACAAGACATACGAGCGCCATAAAACCAAAGGTAAATACCGCAGCCCACTGGCTGAGCGCCCCCGCTGACTGCATCACCATGCTTCGGCCAAAGCCTCCTGCCACAGGCATCGCATGACTGATAGCTGCCGCGACGTTCGCCGTTCCCAGTGCCAGCAATTCTTGATTGGGCCTGATGCGGTTTGTTTGCTCCCGAGCCATCGTATTCGAAATCGACAGGCTTTCGAGATAGATAATCAACGCCAGAACACCGGAGGGTAGCAGTAGCGCCTGCCAGTTCAGTTCAGAAATCTGGGGCAGGGATAATGTTGGGAAACCCGAGGGAACGGCGCCTACGGTCGCCAGTGGTGGGCTGATAACGAGCACCAGCAGAATGCCTGTGGTTACCAGTACCAGTGGCCCGGCTCGGTTTGCCAGTGTGCGCAGGGCATCGGGTAACGCAAAGCGTGTCGTGACCGCAGGAATGACTTTTTGCCAGAATATGAGCAGGGCTGCGCCTGTCAGTGCTGTGATAAGAGGCCATAACGCAATATCCCGCCAATGTTCAGCAGTAAACGCAACTGGGCTCCAGCCAGGTCCGCCTCTCGGAATATCAAGCCCTGTGAAATACTTCAGCTGACTGAGGATGATCACAATCGCAGCAGCGCTGGTGAATCCGGAAATAACTGAATGGCTGATAAATGAAGTCCAGGAACCCAGCCCAATGGCAAAGAATATAAATAACCAAAGCCCGGTCATGCCGGCTAGCAGAGTCGCGTAAGCTGGGTAATCTGATGCATCGGGGCTGACGACGCCCTGAAGTGAACTCAATGTCATCAGAGAAATAATGGCCACAGGCCCGACGGCCAGAGTCGGGCTTGAACCGAGCAGAGCGTAGGCGAGCAAGGGTAGCAGGGATGAAAATAGCCCCGCTTCCGGAGGCAGGCCGGCAAGAAACGCATAAGCCACCGCTTGCGGAACCAGCATAACCGCGACGACCAGCCCGGCAATAAAATCCGGTAGCAATCCCTGGTGGGGCAGCGGGTAGAGAGTATTACTGATCTTCACTGCTGACGGGTCCGTATAAGCGGTTGAGAAGGGCAATGACATCGGCTGCACGCTGATCGCCAAGCCGATAGAACATGGACTGGGCTTCTCTGCGAGAGGTAACGAGCTGTTCGTTCCGTAGCCAGGCGAGATGCTGTGACATCGCAGACTGACTCAATGGCAGCATATTACAGAGTTCAGAAACAGATACCTCACCGCCTCGCAGAGCACACAGAATACCAAGGCGATGTTCGTTTGCCATGGCCTTTAAGAGGCGTACAGCCGCTGCGCGGTTTGCCCTTTGATCGGGGCTACTGGCGGACTCAGGTCTGTTGGCTGGCGGCATTGAATTATTCCTCGGGCGTGACAGGTAATTCACTATTTATTGCTGAATAAGAATATTCTAATATAATGAATCTATCAAGATGAGTTACTGATCGGGGGAAGGTATGAGTCACACTATCCAAAGCTACATCCATGAAGACACGTCGACCTTTACGCACTTGCTGGTGGATGACGGGTCCCTGTCATGCGCCATTGTAGACCCTGTTCTGGACTACGACCCGAAATCAGGCAAGACAGATACGGGCTTTATTGATCGTATTCTCGATGACATCGCATCCCGCGGTCTGAACCTGAAGCTGGTACTGGAAACACATGCACACGCAGACCACCTGACATCGGCCGCCTACATACGCGAAAAAACGGGGGCGAATATTGTTATTGGACAGAAGATCAAAGGTATTCAGAAGACCTTTGCCTCGATTTTTAATGAGGCTGAGGACTTCAGACCCGATGGTTCTCAGTTTGATATTCTTCTCGGTGATGGTGCAGAGCTGATGCTGGGTGATACCCGCATCAAGAGTATGGCGACACCCGGCCATACACCTGCTTGCGCGAGTTACCTGATCAATGATACCGATGTATTTGTCGGTGATACTTTATTCATGCCTGATGTCGGTACGGCTCGCTGCGATTTCCCTGGCGGCGATGCGGGAACTCTCTACGATTCTATCCGCAAGTTGCTATCTCTTGGCGACGATGTGCTATTGCATATGTGTCACGACTACCCACCTGAGTCACGTACTGAATTGCGAAGTGCTGTGACTGTCGGCGAGCAGCGCCGGGATAATATTCATGTGAGCGATGATCATAGTCGCGACGATTTCATCAATATGCGCACCAAGCGCGACAGTGGTCTGGCGATGCCGCGTCTGATTTTTCCGTCTTTGCAGGTCAATATCCGCGCCGGTGACTTTCCAGCCCCGGAAAACAACGGAGTCAGCTACCTGAAAGTGCCTCTGAATCAGTTCTGATGCGGTTTTTCGGTCACCGGAATTGGCATTCTTTGCGGCTTCCGTTAGTCTGAGGTGAACAGCAGACGCTAAAGCAATAAGGAACACTTCATGCTGGTGAACAACCGTTGGGTTCGCGCAGGCGGTAGCCTGAAGGATAAACCGATCAGTATTCAGTTCCGCGAGGACTGGCAACTGGCTAAAGACTCAGGCCTGTATGGCCTGTGCGTTCAGATCGCCTGGAACGCGGAGAGTCGGGATGAAAGCAGTGGTTTTCCTGCGACAGAAGAGCAGGCACGTATCGTGGCCTTCACAGAACAATTGCAGGCGCGCCTTGAACCCGAAGAAGACTCTGTCGTTGCCATGATGATCACTCACGATGGCATCAACCAGTGGATTATCTATACCCGCGATCTTGAGCAGCTTAAAACCGGTCTGGATGCGATCCCGACCGATAACGGCCTGTACCCGATCGAAGTCGTCGCCGACGAGGACCCCGATTGGGAGACCTTCATTCAGGTTCATGGGCGTATAACCAGCGAAGAAGCCTGAACCGAACTGAGATCGGCACGACAGAGATTATTCGCTGTGGTGCCGCTTTCCGCGTGACTCCTCTTTGGCTGCAGCTTCTCGGGCAGCCGCTGCTTCCTCTTTCTGGCGCTCAATTTCTTCTGATTCGACCTGAATCATCGCCGGCGTTTCCATACTGATGCGTCCGATTTTACCGGCGCGTAACTCATGCAACACAATTTCTGATGCTTTGTGCAGATCAACGATACCGCCAGCGCGCAGGCAGCCGCGCTTGGCCGCAATCGTATTCAGCAATTGCTCGGCGTTTTCCGGTGTCTCTTTCAGTTTGAAACGTGCCGTCAGTTCTTTTTCATAGGCGCTACGTAGGTAATCCAGAGCGAACATGGCAACGTCGGTGTACTCAATCGCGGTATCTTTCACTGCGCCACTGGCAGCCAGACGGTAACCGCTTAACTCGTTCTCGAATCTGGGCCAGAGAATTCCGGGCGTGTCTGACAGGATGATGCCGTTTTTCAGATCAATCATCTGATTTGCTTTGGTGACAGCGGGTTCATTCCCAGTCCGTGCGATGTAGCGTCCGGCCAGAGCATTGATAAGCGTCGATTTACCTACATTAGGAATCCCCATAATCATCACCCGTACGGCGCGGTTTTTATCCAGCTGCGCCTGACCGACTTTCTTCGCCAGCGCAATCAGCTGCTTAACCTGCTTCCGGTCTTCGGCAACCATGGGCAGAGCCTGTGTCTGGGCCTGCTCTGAAAAGTGGCTGACCCAGGCGCTTGTCGTGGCCGGGTCCGCGAGATCCGCTTTATTCAGCACCTTGATCGTTGGCTTGTCGCCACGCAGTTCGTTGACGAGAGGGTTGGTGCTGGAGAAGGGTAGACGAGCGTCCAAAACTTCGATGACCAGATCGATGTCTGGCATCGCCTCGCTAATTTTTTTGCGGGCTTTGTTCATGTGCCCGGGGAACCAGTTAATGGCCATTGTGCGCTATCCCGATTGACGTTCGCTCAAGAAAGCGACACATTGTAATGCATGGCAGTGCAAGAGTAACCTTCCTCTGATTGTCATAATCAGGTGATACAAAGCATTGCTAAGGATGATGGGATTGGAGACAACCTATGGATCTTTTGCCTGTAGACATTATTGATACTGCGCGCAAGCAAGGCAGACACGCCTCGGCAACTGTTTCTGGACGCCGGCGTGAAGGTTTTTTACTTGGAAATCGCTTTGTATTTTCGGATCAGAGTGAAGTGCTCTGGATGCAAGCCGGTCCGGGCGAATTCCGGGAATTGAAGATCTGGCGTAAATAGCCAACCTGACTCATGTTGAGTTGAGGTAACAGTCGGCAGACACTGCCGTGCAACTTAGGCCGCCCAGTAGATATGGGCGGCACAGTGTCTTTCGCGCTTATCGAGCCGCTTATTCTGCGTTAGCGGTCTGCTGTTCTTCGTCGTACTCGTTCGCTGCTTCCGTCTGAGTTTCCAGTGCGGCCGGTGCTTTTTCGATCGCGCTGGTTTCGGGGTAGTGGGTCGATTCTTCGTTACTGCTGTCTTCAGCAGTAGCTTCAGGTGCTGTTGCCGGTTCTTCAGCCTGTGGCTTCGGCGTTTCCTGTTTGTTTGCCATTGCGGCTTCTTTTTCTGCCTGCTTGGCTGCCTTCTCGCGCTGCTTTTCTATTTTTGCGATCTGGCGATCCTGCTGCGCCCAATATCCGGTACGGAACTCGACATCACGCACACCGTTTTCTTCGGCGATGCTGTCTGCGATTGACTTGGCGGCATCGTCGGCGTCGCGAGCCATCAGCTTACGTTCAGACGCATCAATACAGGAGAACAGATCCAGCAATGCGCTTGAGAGTACTTCCTGGGCTACATCATCACGACCTTTGCGGAACCGACGTGCGATCATGCTCAGCATGGCAAGGTCGTTCGCATCGAGGCGCAGCTTCAGCTCTGCCAGAGAGAGTTCTTTCTCGCGTTGCTCACGCTCTTCTTCGTAATATTTTCCAATCAGGGCGTGGGTCTGTGTGGTCTCGGTCATGGTTGAAGGCGTCCGTAAAGTAATTCGCAAACGCGTACTTTAGCGATAACCCCTCTTGGTGTGCAACTGCGGGATTGTCGTTTATGATAGGCCTAATCTAAGTAGTCAGGTGATGTATGAGTCAGGAGCGCACAGCACAGATAATTGAGCAGAAACTGGCAACGTTGGAGCCCCAATTTTTGCGAATAGACAACGAAAGTCATATGCACTCCGGTCCGGCGACAGACTCCCACTTCAAGGTGACTCTCGTCTCTTCTGCTTTTGATGGTGTTCGTACGGTGGCTCGTCACCAGAAAGTGTACGGCATACTCAGTGATGAGCTGGCAGGGCCTGTCCACGCGCTTTCCCTGCATCTTCATACCCCAGAAGAATGGCAGACGGATTCAACTATTCCCGATTCTCCTGCCTGTATGGGGGGCAGTAAGCATGATTAATAGATTGATCAGACTCTCACTGGCTAGTACGGCACTGGTGCTCACATCATTGGCTGCTGCCGGTGACTGGGAAGAAGTAGCATACGATAAAGACGAAGATATCCGCGTATACACCCGCTATGTCGAAGGCTCTGATATGAAAGCGTTTAAAGGCATCACAACGCTTGAGAGTACGGTGACGGCGCCGGTTGCTTTGCTACAAGATGTTAAACGCGCTCATGAGTGGGTGTTTAATTGCAAGGCAATGGACCTGATTGAAGAGATAGCACCAAATAACGCTACCTACTACACAGTGACGTCTATGCCTTGGCCTGTGAAAAACCGCGATAACATCAGCGAATCACTGGTGACACAGGACGCCAGCTCTGGCGTTGTCACAGTGACCATTCAGGCGCGCAATGATATCTTCCCGTCAAACGATGACCATGTCCGGATTCGTGAACTGGATGCGACCTGGACGCTCGAGCCGCAGGCAGGCGGCTTGTTAAAGGTCACGTACGAGGCGCATGCCGATCCTGGTGGTGGCTTACCGTCCTGGCTGGTAAACAGCTTTGTTGTTGAGGCACCGCTGAATACCCTGCGTGATTTCCGCGAGCTGGTGGTTGATAAAAAATACCAGTCGGCCTCACGGGAATATATAACACACTGATTTAAAAAGGCTTTTTTAGCTTTGTAATATTACTGTCATAAAAGTCAGGTACTCTCCGCCGCTGGTGAATTGAGTAGTACCTACTATGCGCATTTTCGTAATTGTCACAGCACTGTTGTTATCTTTCGCGGGCCTGCCGTCTCTGGCACAGCAGCCAGAGTCGCTTTTCAGCGATATTTCCTCTGGGCGTTATCAGCATCTTTTTCGTATTGATGGCTCCAACACCATTGGTGCAGAGCTTGGTCCTGCTTTAGCTGAAGCCTGGCTGACCAGTCACGGTGCCAGCCAGTTATCCCGCGTTCCTATGGCGGAGAATGAGACCCGTATTACAGGCTACCTTGATAGTGTTGGTTCTCATGTCATTATCGATATCGCCGCCCACGGTTCAGGCACCGGGTTTAAAGCCCTGTCTAAGGGGCTGACCGACATTGCCGCCGCGTCTCGTCCGGTAAAAGCCAGCGAAGCGGCGATGATACCAACGGCGGACCTGACCAGTGTTGAAAGTGAGCATATTGTTGGCATCGACGGTCTGGCCATCATCGTTGATCCCTCAAACCCGATTAATGCGTTGAGCGTGGACGCTCTCCGCAATATTTTCTCAGGTCAGGTCGCTAACTGGAAAGAGGTTGGTGGTCCGGACATGCCAGTCAGTATCTTTGCACGTGATGACAAGTCGGGTACCTGGGATAGCTTCCGTCATATGGTATTAGGTAAGACTCCACTGGCTGAGACTGCTGAGCGCTTTGAATCGAATAACGACCTTTCTGATCGAGTTAGCGGCGTTCGCGGCGCGATCGGATTTGTCGGCCTCCCTGCGGTGCGTCAATCGAAGCTGCTGTCGGTATCGGTGGGAGATGTAGCAGCGCTGGCGCCAGATCGCCTGACGGTTGCGACTGAGGATTATGCCTTGTCCCGTCGTTTATACATGTACACCGCGGGTACATCAGATAACCCCTACGTACGAGACTTCCTGCGTTTTGTCGCGACTGAGGGGCAGGAGCAGGTGGCTGCGACAGGCTTTATTTCACAGGACGTTTCTGCTGTTCGCCCAGAGAATACCGCCAGCTTGCCTTCAGAAATACGTCAGCGGGTTGAAGGCGCCTATCGCCTGAGTGTTAATTTCCGCTTCAAGGACGGTTCCGCCCGGCTAGATAACAAAGCCCAGCGTGACGTGGAGCGTCTTGTGAAGTATCTGAGTAACAACCCGGATGCTGATGTCATGCTGTTCGGTTACGCGTCTGAAAGCGACGACCTGAATCGTGCTCACCTGTTGTCCAAGCATCGGGCCATGGCGGTCAGTCGGGCATTGAAGCAGGAGGCGCTCTATCCGGATGAGATTGATGGATTTGGTGCGGAGGCACCACTGGCGCGCATAGAAGGAAACGATGGCCGTCAGAAGAACAGCAGGGTGGAAGTCTGGATTCGCCCACCGCACTCAATCGCCGAAGCGCTGTAACGCGCTTCGCGATTGGCCGGACGTCGCTCTGATAGATCAGGCGGCGCCGTGCATCATCAGATAAAGTTCGACGACTGCCGCAGGAATGTTGGCGCACATACGGTCGGACAGGTCAGCATCTTCATCGATATCCGCCATTTCTGGCTCATCCATAAACAGCCCTGATGCATACATGATCGGGAACAGGTGCTGAGCCACGATTTCCTCACGGTCGGCATACCAGGCTTCTTCGTTAAGCAGAACGGCTGACATAAAGCCCATTGCCCAGCTTTCGAGTGGTGGTTCGTTTTCATCGTCGATCAATGTCAGATCGGTGGGTACGGGAAAGTCCTGACCGGAATCCAGCCACGCCTGTATCTCTTTCGACAGCTGGCTCATCAGGGTATCAACTTCCTGACGTTCCGCTTTCGAGAAACCGGGTTGTGCTTCAAACGCACAATCCCACAGGGTTTGTTGGTCCATGCCAGAGGCACCCGAAGGGCCCGTCAGAAGGCCGGTAATGAAACCGTGTACAGCGAAGAAATCAAAGCTATCGTTGCGCTCCGCTTCGTCTTCAAGCAGAGTGCCGAGTCGTTCGAGTTCTTCTTCGGTAAGGGCTGGGATACTATTCAGATCAGTCATATATTCAGAAATCAGATTAACTTAATTCGGGCAATCGTATCAGGCTTATGAGACAGCGGAAATCCTACCGGCAGGAATTATGGTTAGATGTCGCCGGAGAACAGGTAAAAGTACTGCTGAGTGCCTCCGTCCGGAAGTCGATTCGCCTGCAAGTGAACTCAGACGGTGATGTTGATATCCGAGTGCCTGTCGGTACACCTAAGAGCGATGTACTGACCTTTGTGCGCCGTCATGAAAGCTGGCTGAGCGAGCGCCGTGAGGCGGTGAAAGAGCGCGATCGCAAGCGTGCCGCGTCGGTCACTTTATATGGCCGTGAACTGCCCATTATGGAAAGTGCGCTGGGTGAATTTCTGGTCACTGATCAGCAAGTATGGATGCCACTGGAGTGGTCGCAGGAGAAACGCGATAAGGCACTCGATAAATGGCAGCGAGAAGAAGCACGCCTCTGTTTCACGCGTTTAATCGAACAATGGTGGCCACGTTTCACCAAACCCGGCCGTGAGCGTCCCGTATTGCGCGTAAAGCGGATGCGTACGCGCTGGGGCAGTCTCTCTAAGAAGGGTTACATCAACCTGAATCTGGCTCTTCTGTCGCTGCCTGAGGATCTTATTGAGCTGGTGGTTGTTCACGAACTTTGTCATCTCGAACATTTCGATCATGGTCCGGGGTTTAAAGCTTGTATGACATCTTGCTTACCGGACTGGCGTGCGCGCGACAAGCGAATCAATCAGGCGGGTCTGATGCTGCTTTAAAGCAGCATCAGGTCACCTGCAATACGCTCTCTTATCGATTACTGACGTCTGTGTTCACCCACAACTGCGAATACCAGTAGAAACGGCCAGGTTGGCTCAGACTGGGAGCAGTGCAGTTATAGCGGCCCCGGCCAGCAGTGATGGCGTTCGGTTGCTGCATCTCCACGGTCATGATTTTACCTTCGACAGACGTTTCTATATCCAACTCTCCAGCGCCGGCGGCATAGCATTGCAGTTGCGCGGGCTTGAAGTCGTCCACATCAATGGTCAGGGTGAGTTCTGGTGGGTTATTTTCCAGTACGGGGTCTCGCACCTGATCGGCTGAAATCGAAAACGGCAGGCTCATAAGCTTGGTCGCAAGAGTGTCTGTGTTGGCATACACCCCAGAGGCCGGGAACCGCGCTATGACCTGCGGATGAGCGCTCTGACCAACGGCGCCGCTCTGTTGACCGAAAGCAATGTAACCATGATCTTCTAGCCATTCGGCCATCTCCAGTGTGTACTCGCCGTAGGGGTAGGCAAACATACGGGTTGATGATCCGGTCTCTGCCTTAATACGTGCTTCCGCTTGTTTGATTTCGTTTTCCCACCAGTCTTCGGCATCCTGACCTTCAGGGGTTTCCAGTAAGTAGGGGTGGCTGCGTGTATGGTTGGCAATGACAGCTCCACCGTCTTTAATCTCGCGAAGCTGATCCCAGGTCATCATGTCGGCGTATTTCTTATCCACCGGGTCAGTACTGGTGAACATAGTAAATGACCAGCCGCGTTTCTTAAGTTCTGGCCAGGCATTCTCGTAGACTGACAGATACGCATCGTCGAACGTAATTGCGACGGCACGCTCGGGTAAGGGCTCACCGGTCATGATCGACTGCAGCGCTTCTTCGAGGTTCACCACGGTCATGTTCTTTTCTTCCAGCAAGGTCATATGTTCGCGGAAGACCTCGGGTGTCACACTGGTAATGGCCGGGGTCGAAGCATTGACGTGGTGGTACTGCAGGATCACCAGTGCGTTTGCCAGGCCCGGAAACAGGGCGCTCATAATGAATACAGCAAAGATCAATCGGTGCGTCATATAGTCCTCAGAGTTGGCTCTCTATTCGTAATAGCTTCTATCGTGGTCAGCTGTTAGCCGTGCCGATAGCGTAATCGTTGATAGGCGGAGCTGACTTTGCGGAAGGCCTCTGCGTCGCCGCCTTTGTCTGGATGATGCTGACTCGCCAGCCGTCGGTATTGCTGTCGGATGGTACTGAGATCTACCGGAGGCGTCAGCTCAAGTACTGCCAGATCATTGTCGTAATGTTCTGGTATGACCATGCGCTGCCAGAAATCGTTCAACAGGGCGTCGACGCTGGCCTGATCTGTATCCAGATTGTTCAGATCGAGATAATACTCAGCGAGTGCATCGTGTTGGTCGGGCAGGTCGCTCCCGCTGTCAGTTTTTAAAGGAACGAGTCCTATATCCAGTGCACTGATCTGAAGGTAACCCCGCGCATCCTCAAGCCAACGATTTCGCAATCGATACAGGGCATGCATGACGATGAAGTTAGCCCGGAACAGAGTCATAGAATCGCTCAGGGCATCTTTACGAAATATGCCTTGCTCTGGGGCCTGTAACCACCGGATCAGTTCGTATTCCGGGCACCGGTGTCCGTCGGCAAGGTAAGTCGCTAACAGGTCGGTGACCAGATTGAGAGTGTCTTCTTCCATGCACACAAGGTAGCACAGAGCGGAGCCGTCAGCTTCGTCTATCGGGGTCCGTTTCTTCAATCACGCGTCGGACAAAGCCGGGAAGGCGTGGACTGATGTGATTCAGACGCCTTGAGGTCACCGGATAACGACATCGCAGACGCTTCAGGTAACGCGACAGAGCGGGGATCGCTGGAACGAGCAGCGAAACGCCAAGGATGATCATCAGTAAACCAACGGGTACAGGCAATGGCAGAACGAGTAGCCCGGCAACGATCAGAAGGACGCCGCCGACAAGAGTTACACTGCGTCGGATCATTAGTTATGCTTTAGAAAAGCCTCAAAGGGCGCGTGCAAGTAGTGTGTGCGCTCAAACTACTGACCAGATGTTGCAATACGATGACCGAAAATAAAAAGCCGCTGCCGCGCCGGGCGCACCTGATTACACCGGGCGGGCTGAAAGCCCTTGAAGACGAGCACTATTTTTTATGGCGCCGCGAACGCCCGAAGGTAACCCAGGAGGTCTCTGACGCGGCTAAGCTCGGAGACCGCTCCGAGAACGCGGAATATATTTACGGTAAAAAGCGCCTGAGACAGATTGATAGTCGTCTCAGGTTTCTCGGCAAGCGTATTGAGGCAGTCACCGTAGTCGATCGCCCGCCCGCAGATCTGGATAAGGTTTTCTTCGGTGCCTGGATCGAACTGGAAGACGAAGAGGGCGAGATCCTGCGTTACCGTATCGTTGGCGAAGATGAGATCGACTTGCCGCATGGTTATATCAGCGTCGATGCGCCGCTGGCCCGAGGCTTAATCGGTAAGTTCGTTGATGATGAGGTGACGGTGCGCCTGCCGAAAGGTGAGACGACGTACTTTATTGCTAAAGTACAGTACGAGCGACCTGACTGGGATAAGCGGCCCACACCCGAGTTCTCGTAAGTGATCCCCGTACGGGAATATGACGCACGGGCAGGTATGAACTAATCTTGAGCAAAGGAGGTGCATGATGATGCAACGATGGCTGCTTACGCTGCTCGCTATACCGGCCCTGGCTCTGGCCGATAATCACGCGGCTCACGGTTCAGGTTCGAATCCAGAATCTAAAGATGCGCTGTCAGAAGCCTATGTAATGCCGGTCTGGGTCGATGCAGTGACTCAGGTTTGCCCGTGGAAATCGGAAGATGCTGAAGGCTATATTCGTCTGATCCGTAAACAGAACGACGATGGCAGTCACGGGCTGTTCGTACAATGGCTAAGAAAGGGTATTGCAGGAGCTCCGACGGCTGCGGTATCTACTCTGGCCGTCGAGCCTCTCGAAAAAGACTATCTGGTCAGAATTGAAATGCCGCAGCCGACACTGGCTCGTGATGCTTGCCGCCTGAAGGCGATGGCCGAAGATATGATGAATGAGCGACGTTATGAATTTGACCTGCTACTCCGTGCTCCCGGCGACATGCAGGTCAATATTACGCGTATGCTTGGCGGCGGAGTCTGAGCGGGTCAGTCGTCCGATGCCAGTAGGTCAATGCGGGTACCCAGGTGGCTCTTATCCTGTTCGTCCTGCAGACCTTCGAAGTTCCACAGTTCGCGATCGCCCAGCTGTGATGGCGCAACGTTACAGACAGCGGCAAAGATGTTTTCACTGCGTCCTGGTTGTTCTTTCTCCCACTGAGCCAGCATTCCTTTGATGTTCTGACGCTGCAGGTTCTCTTGAGAACCGCACAGATTGCATGGAATGATCGGGAATTCTTTCTCGATGGCAAACTTCTCAATGTCTTTTTCTTTGCAATACGCCAGAGGACGAATGAGAACGTGCTTTTTGTCGTCGCTGAGCAGCTTGGGCGGCATGGCCTTGAGCTTGCCGCCGTGGAACATATTCAGAAACAGAGTTTCGATGATGTCGTCACGGTGATGACCCAATGCAATCTTGTTGGCGCCAATCGATTCTGCATAGCCATACAGAGTACCGCGGCGCAGGCGTGAGCATAGCCCGCAGGTGGTTTTTCCTTCAGGGATGATCTCTTTAACGACGCTGTAGGTGTCTTTCTCGATGATATGGTAGGGCACGCCCACCTGTTCAAGGTAGGCCGGTAGGATATGCTCAGGGAAGCCTGGTTGCTTCTGATCCATATTGACGGCGATCAGTTCGAAGTTGACGGGCGCGCTCTTTTGCAGGCTCATCAGAATTTCCAGCATGGTGTAAGAGTCTTTGCCACCCGACAGACACACCATGATTTTGTCACCGTCTTCAATCATCCGGTAATCTTCGATGGCTTTGCCAACGTTACGACGAAGGCGCTTCTGGAGCTTGTTGAATTCGGTTCTGGATTTGCGTTCAGCTTGATTGGCTGCAGCTTCAGTAGCTTCTGTAGATAGCTCAGCGGCCGCTGGATCGAAGATCTCAGGCTTATAGCCTTCTTCAGGTTGCGAAACAGCAGATTCAGACACGTTCAATTCAGACATACAACACCCCATGCGTAGGGTGCGCTTTATATCAGAATGCGGTGCTTATATAAACATCAGGCCACAGCGTCACTGGATTCGACCAGTTCTTCGTAGCGCTGCACGAAGTCCTGTACAGTCAGGTCGTCACGGGTGTGATAACAGTTCTTCCAGAGCGTTGCCAGATGCAGCACACTGGCGCCACGGGGTAGTGTGAATTGAGGGTGGCGAACGTAGGCGAGCCAGGTAATAGCGGTCGCATAGGCGAGGTTTGTTGTTAGTTCAGCGTGCGGGTTCTCCAGGAATTCCCGTTGGCTGGCAATGCCTCGCACTTTACTGGCCAGTTCTGGCCGATCTGCAAGATAGTCATCCCAGATATGCCGGTGCGTCAGGCCATGCAGCCGGTAAATACCCGAGGTGCGTTGCCCCTCTGTTTTCAGGAATGAGCCCAGCTCAGACTCAATGGCTGCAGTACCCAGCAGTAAAAGCTCTGCGTCGGCACTGTTAGCGTCCAGTTTCTGCAGTGTTGGACGAATAACGTACGTCCGGAAATCATCAGCATCTATACCCATCAGAAACTCCAGAGGGTGTAATTTTGGCAGTCTCAATATCAGGAGCAATAAGCGTACCTGAATAACTGCCGGTACAGGCAGCGCCTGTTATCAGATGTTTACTCAATAGTACTGCCCAGTACGTGAAGCATAGTGATGCAGGTCTCAGGGGGAAGCAAATATTTGCGCACTGTGACCAATGTCTGATATGGCGAGCGAAAAGAGGATGAGCACGGTCCGTGTGCTCATTAGGATGCTAAAAGCCAAAATTTAAATCAGCTCTCAGCCTGATGCAGACACTCATCGTTGGCGCGTGTCAGTCCCGCGAGATCATATAGGGTATCGCTGTCTTTCAGGATAATCTCTTTGCCCTGTGTTTCGATCAGTTCATTTTTCTGGAAGCGTGTGAACACTCGGCTGATGGTTTCTACCGCCAGGCCCAGGTAGTTACTGATGTCGACACGTGACATTGGCAGGCGGAAGTGAGTCGCTGAGAAACCACGACGCTGATAACGTTGCGAAATATCCAGTAGGAAAGAGGCAACACGTTCTTCTGCATTCTTCTTGCTGAGAAGCAGCATCATGTTCTGATCGTGCCGGATTTCAGTGCCCATGGTGGTCATCAGCTGACGACGCAAATCAGGTAGCTCATCCGCCAGTTGTTCAAGCTGCTGCAACGGAATTTCACATACTGTTGTGGTTTCGAGGGCTTTTGCCGTCAGCGGATACGTGCCTGCGTTGTAGCCAGACAATCCGATCAGCTCGCTGGCCAGGTGAAAACCTGTGATCTGCTCTTCGCCGTTACTTGCCAGGGTGTAGGTCTTCAGTGCACCCGTACGAACCGCGAATACAGACTGAAATTCTGTACCTTGCTGAAACAGCAGTTGGCCTTTCTGGATCGGGCGACCACGACGGATGATGTCGTCCAGACGCTCCATATCACTTTCGGTCAGGGAAAGAGGCAGACAAAGAGCATTCAGTGAACAGGTCTGACAATGAGGCTGAGCTCCACGCAGAGGAGCATTAACTGACGTTTTCATAGGCAAGAACGATCTCTAATACTTTAGATCAAGCGGCTGCGAACATGGCTGGTTGCCACACGGAGGCCAAAGTCCAGCAACCATAACCGATCAATAATAGGCCCGCAATATTTCGCGCCCACTGATGCCGAATAATATTCATCACGGATGCCGAGGCCAGCCCAGCGGATAAAATAGCGGGAAAGGTTCCGAGACCAAAAACAAACATGGTCAGGGCGCCCATCGCAGGCTGACCGTTAGCTGCTACCCAGCTCAGGGTGCTGTATATGAGCCCACACGGCAACCATCCCCACAACATGCCGAGAAGCCACTGGCTGGCTGGGTCTGAACGGCCCAGTCGTTTCTGGGCGTGGGGTTGAATTCTGCGCCAGAACAGTTGGCCAATTTGCTCAATGCGGGTGAGCCACAGTGCCCAGCGCGCGACGTAGAGACCCATTAATATGAGCATAACGCCTGCGATTGAACGTAGTGTGATCATCAGAGCTTCGTGCAGGCTCGACAGCCACAGCCCGAGACTACCGACGATCAGGCCTGCGAGGGTATAACTGGTAATGCGGCCAAAATTGAACAGTAACGAAGCCCGGACTCTGTGCTGAGTGTCGAGTTGCCCAGCTGCCGCGGCAACTCCGCCGCACATGACCAAGCAATGGCTGGCGCCAAATAAGCCAAGTAGCAGGGCGGTTAGGAGGGATAAGGGTTCAGTCATTCTTGGATTTTTTGGGCTCGCCGTCTGACTCTGAATCCGCGTCTGAATCGGTCTCAACGCTATCTTCGCGGCGCTCGTTCAGGTACTCATCATCATCGAACAGAATCTTGTGCGCGGGCGAATCCAGGTCATCAAACTGGCCGCCTTTCACAGCCCAGAAAAAGATGGCAACTGCAATGGCGAGCAGGGCAATCGACAGGGGAACCAGTACGTAAATAATATCCATGGTCAGCTCTCAGCAGTAAGTGCAGGTGGGCGACGGGTCAGTCGCAGAGCATTCAGAACGACAAGTAGTGAGCTGAATGACATGCCAATGGCCGCGGCCCAGGGCGGCACCATACCGGCCGCCGCAAGTGGTAACGCGATCAGGTTGTATAGTAACGCCCAACCGATGTTCTGACGAATGACATTGCGGGTTTTATGGGAGACTGATAACGCATCAGCAATGACTTCAAGGCGACCATTCGTCAGCAGGGTATCTGCATTGGTTTTCGCCAGATCTGTAGCTTCATTCACAGCCAGCGAGACATCCGCGCCCGCCAGCACCGGAACGTCATTAATACCATCCCCTACCATAAGAACGGTATCGCCCTGTTTTTGCCACTCGCGCACGATGGCAAGCTTATCCTCTGGGCTGAGGCCATTGCGCACGTCTGAAATACCGAGTTCGTCAGCGACGAGAGTCGCTGACCTTGAAGGGTCGCCGGTCAGCAGTGCGACTTCAATACCGCGGGTTTTTAATGTTTCAATTAACGGGCCTGCGCTGCGACGCACTGTGTCATTGAGGAGGAACCAGGCCAACGGTTGCTTATCATCGGCAAGCAATAACCACTGCCCCGATGCGCTCTCGGGCGGAAGAATACCCTCTGGCCAGACGAAATCCGGGCGGCCGAAACGGAATCTGTAGCCATTAACCTGACCACTGACGCCCTGACTCGGGTGGTGCTGAATGTCTTCGGTAGCAAGCACCGGGTAGTGACGGAAGGCTTTCGCAATCGGGTGGCTGGCATGTTGTTCAAGCGATGCAACTACCGAGGCCAGAGTATCCTGATCCAGCTCCAGGCTGTTTTCTATACCGCCCGCAACAGGGCGGACTTCCGTCAGTGTCAGATGCCCCAGCGTCAGGGTGCCTGTTTTATCGAACACCACGCGGTTCACTGACTGCAGGGTTTCCAGAACATGACCTTTACTGATTAATAAGCCGCGTTCGCGCAGCGCCGTTGTTGCCGCTGTCAGAGTGGTTGGCGTAGCAAGTGACAGGGCGCATGGGCAGGTGACGACGAGAACAGAGAGTGCGATAAAGAAGGCATGGTCGTTGCCCTGAAACATCCAGTAGCTGAACACCGACGCAGAGATAATCAGAACCGCCGCAACGAACCGGCTGGCAATGCTATCGGCAATAAGAGCGACTTTGGGCTTTTCCTGCTGCGCGCGATCCATCAGGCGAACGATGGTCGATAGCTGCGCATCGGCACCGGTGGCTGTGACTTCCATAATGAGCGGGCTTTCGACGTTCATGGTGCCGCCGATCAACGTGTCGCCGGCTTGCTTGTTCAGCGGCATGTATTCGCCCGTCAGTGCTGATTCGTCGACCGTGCTCTGACCTTCAACCACAACGCCATCGGCTGGGACTGGGTACCCGGGTTTCAATAACAAACGGTCGCCGGTTGAAATGTCACCTGCGGCGATGATTTCTTCACCGTCCTGCGTTTGTTTCAGCGCTACATTCGGCAGAAGTGTCATCAGATTGTTGCCTGCTTTACCCATTCGATGACGGGCGCGCATTTCCAGAAAACGCCCGAGCAGCAGCAGGAAAGTGAACATACAGACAGAGTCGAAATAAACTTCGACGCCCTGGTTGAACGTGCTCCAGATACTGGCGCAGAAGGCGAGAATGATTGCCAGAGACACAGGTACATCCATGGTCAGATGGCGTGTCTTCAAATCGCGTATTGCCGCATCAAAGAACGGTCGGGCGCTGTATAACACGACTGGTAAGGTCAGAATCATTGACGCGAAGCGCATAAATACTTCGTACTGCTCTGCCATGCCAGCATACAGGGGCACCGCAAGCATCATCACCTGCATCATGCCGATACCGGCGACGGCGAGCCGCCGGATCGCTTTCTTACCCTCACGCTCGCGCTGCGCGTCGTCTTCCGTTGATGAAAACGGTGCGGCTTTGTAGCCGAGGCGATAGATGGCTTCGAATATCTGGGATAGTGCGATGTCGGTATTATTCCACGCAACGACGAGTCGGTGGTTCGAGAGATTCAGTGTCGCCCGTTCGACACCTTTGAGTTGATTAACTCTGTGCTCAATCAACCAGGCACAGGCAGCACAACTGATTCCGTCGATAATCAGCGTCGCTTCTTTCTGCTCTCCCTGCGTTGCAACAAACTGCTTCTGCAAGGCTTCGCTGTCATACAGACTGAGAGACTCGCGAGCGGTCAGGACCTCGTCGTCTTCGTTTGCAGGCGATATCTGTGGGAGTTCTGTGCGGTGGCGGTAGTAATCTTTGAGACCAGAAGCAACGATGGTTTCGGCCACGGCTTTACAGCCTGGGCAGCACATGGGTTCTTCTTTGCCATCGATGATGGCCGTCCACTGCTGGCCTGCTTTCAGCGGTTCACCGCAGTGAAAGCAGGGCGTACGGAGGCTTTGCGTCATTGAGTGACTGTCTGAATCTTCTTACCGTTTTCGATGACTGTACGCGCTGTAACGCGCCACTCCTGATCCGGGCTGGTCAGCCAGATAACGCGCTTCTGCGGCAGCTCCAGCTCATTGGCGGCAACGTACTGACCACCCGGAGTACGCTGCAGAAACAGAGTAAGGTCACGATCTTCAAGTGTTGGATGAATCAACTGAAGCTGCAGAGAGCCAGGGTCTTCATCCGCAATGGATGTCGCGTTTACGATGATTTCATCTTCGGTGAAGGTCAGGTCTGCCTGAACATTGAGGCGACGGGCGCCCTCATGAAACCGCAGATCCTGCGTATAGCTCATGCCATCCTTGTAGTAACTGTTGCTCACGAGCGAGTCTTTGGTGTCGAGTGCGAGTGACAACATGATGAAGCCCCATACTACAGCGGCGAGCGGTACGCCGATGACAAGCAGCATCATGGGTTCTTTGTACCAAGGGGTCGTCTTTTCGCTAGTCATGCAAGGTATCCGGGGAAAAATGAAAAATCGCCCAAGTGTAACTACTTGGGCGATGGGGCTCCAGTGCTTCTGTGTCAGGAAGTTATATGACGTTCAGATCGCTCTTGGAGCGATAAAACGGCTTTCTTCCCGGGTCACTTCTTCACCTGTATCTTTGTTGACGATGACGAACTCAATGTCCGTTTTACTGGCGGAGGTTTTCACCTCATCCGGGTCGATTTCAAGGTTGATGGTGGTCTCTTTCAGCTCATTAACGCTGAGTTGATACTCAGTGTCACCAAGCAGTCTGATACCATCAAGACCGTCGACGCTCAGAATATAGGTGTGTGACTCCTGAGACATATTCATCATCTTCAGGGTATAGGCATTCTGAATCGTATCGTTCACTGTGACCTGATAGAGGCGACCACGATCGCGTTCGATATCCAGCTCAAACGGTGTGCGGTCGAGGATGGCATAGCCCAGGCCAGCCATCATCAGGATCATGGCGCCGGCGTAGCCAAACAGGCGAGGGCGAAGAATATGAGTTTTCTTGCCTTCGAGCTCGTTCTCTGTGGTGTAGCGGATCAGACCTTTCGGCTTATCGAGTTTTTCCATGATGTCGTCGCAGGCGTCGATACAAAGCGCACAGCCAATGCACTGGTACTGCAGGCCATCGCGGATATCAATACCGGTTGGACATACCTGAACACACATTGAGCAGTCGACACAGTCGCCGAGTTGTTGTGTGTCGCCATCTGCTTTCGCTTTTTTACTGCGTTTGCCACGAGGTTCGCCACGGTTGTAATCGTAAGATACGGCGAGGGTGTCGTTATCGTACATAACCGACTGGAAGCGGGCGTATGGGCACATATAGATGCAGACCTGCTCGCGCATCCAGCCAGCGTTCAGATAAGTAGCAACCGTAAAAAAGCCGATCCAGAACATGGCCCAGGCACCGACGTCTCCGAAGGTGAAAATATCGACAACCAGCTCGCGAATCGGAGTGAAGTAACCAACGAAGGTGACACCCGTCCAGAACGCAACAATGAGCCAGGCGATGTGCTTGATGCCCTTTTTACGCAGTTTCTCTGCCGACATCGGCGCTTTATCCAGCTTCATCCGCTGGTTGCGGGTACCTTCAGCGCGTTCTTCAATCCACATAAAAATAAAGGACCACGCCGACTGCGGGCAGGTGTAGCCGCACCAGATCCGCCCCGCAAAATTGGTAATCGTAAACAGACCGAAAGCACAGATGATCAGCGCCCAGGACAGCAGCATGAAATCCTGAGGCCAGAAAGTGACGTTGAATATGTGGAACTGACGTGCCGGAAGATCAAACAGCACCGCCTGACGGTCACCGATATTGATCCAGGCTGTACCAAAGTACCCCAGCATCAGTGCCCACAGGGACCAGGTGCGCAGCTTCTGAAAGAAGCCTTCAACTTCGCGGACGTAGATCTTCTCGCGCTTCTGGTACATGTTGACGGTGTCTGAGGCTTTGTCAGATTTCTTGCTGGGCGGGGTGACGTCTTTGACCGGGATTTTACTCATAACTACTGATCACCTTGTTGCTGGGGTGAGTTCGGAATCAGTGACGCTGATTCTCGTTTTAGACAACTCTTATATAACGAGTTGATTATATAGTTTTTGGTCGTAGGTCGGGATAAAAAAAGCGGCCCGTAGGCCGCTTTTTCTTATTTTCTTGCTCTAGCTCAAGAGGGGAGCGGAGCCCCCGCTTGATTACTTGTCTTGCGACAGAGAATAGACGTACGCAGACAGAACGTGAACTTTCTCTTCGCCGAGAATCTCAGCCTGAGCAGGCATTCTGCCGGCGCGACCGTAGCGGAGAGTAGTTTCGATCTGCTTGGTAGAACCACCATAGAGCCAGATTTCGTCAGTCAGGTTAGGTGCACCAACGAGTTGGTTACCTTTGCCGTCTGCACCGTGACAAGCAACACACAGCATGTCGTACTGTGGCTTGGCTTTGGCAGCAGCTTCTGCATTGTGCTCAAGGCCTGACAGGCTACGAACGTACTGAGCCATGTCTTTGGTGCCTTGTTCACCCAGAGCAGCTTCCCACGCAGGCATTGCCGCCTGACGACCATACATAATGGTCTGCTTGATCTGAGCTGGCTCGCCACCGTACAGCCAATCGTGGTCTGTCAGGTTCGGGAAGCCTTGTGCACCCATGGCGTTAGAGCCGTGGCATACCGCGCAGTAACTCTTGAACAGGCGACCACCGGTCTGCATCGCTTCTTCGTTCTGAGCAAGCTCAGCGATTGGCGTAGCAAGGTAGCCAGCGTACAGAGGAGCGATCTTCTCATCGAACGCCTGAACTTCGGCTTTCCACTGGTTGGTCTGTGTCCAGGTAACGTCTTCGCCGTCAACTTTAACGGTACCGAAACCGTCGAAGTTAGCCAGGCCATAGATGCCGATGTAACCGAAACCGAATACGATGGTTGCCCAGAACATACCTACCCACCAACGTGGCAGAGGGTTGTCCAGTTCTTCGATACCGTCGTAAGAGTGGCCGGTAGTTTCGTCTGTTTCTTCTTTCTTCTGACCTTTACTGGTGTAAAGGATCAGGATACCGCAGGCAATCATGGACCCGATGACAATCGCCTGGACCCAGAAACTCCAAAATGAGCTCAACATAATTATTTACTCCGATCTTTATCGTCGTCCGCGGGCATTTCTGAGTTATCCCGGAATGGGATATCGCCGTCATCCTTGAAGCGCTGCTTACGGCTTGAACCGTAAGCCCACCAGATGATGCCCATGAAAGCGATCAGAGCGAATACTGATCCAAGGCCGCGAACGTCGTTAATATCCATAGGGTTACCGTTTAGTGACGACTGTGCCCAGCTGCTGCAGATAAGCAACCAGAGCTTCGATTTCGGTGACACCGTCAACCGCGTCTTTTGCACCTTCAATGTCTTCGTCTGTGTAAGGTACGCCGACCATACGCAGAGCTTTCAGCTT
Source organism: Thalassolituus sp. (assembly GCF_984348125.1). Lineage (NCBI taxonomy): Bacteria > Pseudomonadati > Pseudomonadota > Gammaproteobacteria > Oceanospirillales > Oceanospirillaceae > Thalassolituus > Thalassolituus sp. The sequence goes on along the minus strand of NZ_CFHJLR010000011.1, from coordinate 59,433 downwards.
GTTAGGTGTATCACGACCGTCAACCTTGTCTTCGAACAACCATGGGTAAGATGGCATTACAGACTCAGGTACAACGTCACGCGGGTTGTACAGGTGCGCACGGTGCCACTCATCAGAGTAACGACCACCCACACGGGCCAGATCAGGACCAGTACGCTTAGAACCCCACAGGAATGGGTGCTCGTAAACGTGTTCACCTGAGGTAGATGGAGGACCATAACGCTCAGTTTCTGCGCGGAACGGACGAACCATCTGGGTGTGACATACCGCGCAACCTTCACGCATGTAGATGTCACGGCCTTCAACCTGAAGTGCAGTCAGCGGCTTCAGGCCTTCAGCAGGTTGTTGAGTGTTCTTATCAAAGAAGAGTGGAACAATCTCAGCGAGACCCGCCCAGCTCAGTGCGATAACAATCAGCACCACCATGAGCGGTAAGTTCTTTTCAATATTCTCGTGCTTAATCATTTACCGAACTCCTTAAGCGTGTGCCGCAACCGCGGCTTCTTTCTTAGCTTCGCGGGTGGTCATGAACACGTTGAACAGCATGATCAGCATACCGGTCAGGAAGAATGCACCGCCCAGAACACGAACCACGTAACCGCCGTGAGAAGCTTCTACAGATTCAACGAAGGAGTAGGTCAGGGAACCGTCTTCGTTTACTGCACGCCACATCAGACCCTGCATAATGCCGTTCACCCACATTGCTGCGATGTACAGAACAGTACCGATAGTCGCCAGCCAGAAGTGAACATTGATCAGGCCGATAGAGTACATCTGACCCGCCTTACGACCGAACATAATAGGAATCAGGTGATACAGAGCACCGATAGATACCATCGCGACCCAACCCAGAGCGCCTGAGTGTACGTGGCCAATAGTCCAGTCAGTGTTGTGAGACAGTGCGTTAACAGTCTTGATAGACATCATCGGGCCTTCGAAGGTAGACATACCGTAGAAAGACAGAGATACAACCAGGAAGCGCAGGATAGGGTCAGTACGCAGTTTGTGCCAAGCACCTGACAGAGTCATCATACCGTTGATCATACCGCCCCATGATGGCGCCAGCAGGATCAGAGACATAACCATACCTGAAGTCTGAGCCCAGTCTGGCAGAGCAGAGTAGTGCAGGTGGTGAGCACCAGCCCAAACGTAGATAGAAATCAGTGCCCAGAAGTGAACGATCGACAGACGGTAAGAGTAAACCGGACGACCAGCCTGCTTAGGCACGAAGTAATACATGATACCCAGGAAGCCAGCAGTCAGGAAGAAACCTACCGCGTTGTGGCCCCACCACCATTGAATCATGGCGTCTACGGTACCCGCCCATACAGAGTAAGACTTGGTCAGTGACACAGGCACTGCCAGGTTGTTACCCACGTACAGGATCGCAATCATGATCATGAATGCAGCGAAGAACCAGTTAGCAACGTAGATGTGGCTTTCTTTACGGATAGCCAGCGTGCCAAGGAAGTTAATCACATAAGAAACCCAGACCAGAGTTACCAGGATGTCGATTGGCCATTCCAGTTCTGCGTACTCTTTAGTAGAGGTCAGACCCATAGGAAGAGTGATGGCTGCTGCAACGATCACTGCCTGCCACCCCCAGAAGGTGAAGCTTGCCAGAGTGTCTGAGAACAGACGGGTACGACATGTGCGCTGAACAATGTAATAGGAGGTTGCGAACAGAGCGCAGCCGCCGAAGGCGAAAATCACCGCATTGGTGTGGAGAGGACGGAGACGTCCGAAAGAGAACCAAGGGGTATCGAAGTTCAGTTGAGGCCATGCCAGCTGAGCAGCGATGAGTACACCGACTGCCATGCCAACAACACCCCAGACAACAGTCATGATGGCAAACTGTCTTACCACCTTATAGTTGTATTCTGGATGGTCAAATGCTGTGCTCATGATCAGATTCCATTAAACAGCGAGGGTTAGAGGGTTAAAAAATCGGCGCAATTATCGTCGCTGGCATCCCCATTTGCAAATAATCCATGTAAAAAAAGTGCCATAAATACAGCGGCTTAGGGCAGTTTTTACACGAATGATAATCAAATGAGAATCAATCGTATTGACGTTCGGTTGGAAATCTGACAGTTTTACGTGCCTCGCCAGGACATAAACTTCAGCCCCAACCTGCGCATACTCCAATTTTACCGCACCTTTGCAGCCCAATTGCAGCCCCTGCATGGTATTACTGTCGTAAACAGGAGTATTGACCCAGCTCAAGCCTTGACGCAGAACGCCTGAAAGCCAGAATACGCGCCGTAAGAACCACGAATTAAGAAGCTTCAGAAGCGTCAGTCAGAAAAATATAAGAGGAGCACCATATGGCCAGTGAACAGACTCAGGAAATACTCGACTCCATCATCATTGATGGGAAAGAGGGCCAGCCAACACTGATCCTGGCGCACGGCGCAGGTGCAGATTTATCAAGTGAATTCATGGCTGACATGGCTGGTAAGATCGCGGCGCACGGTATTCGCGTGATGCGGTTTAACTTCCCATACATGATTAAGCGCGCGCAAGATGGCAAGAAACGACCACCAGACCGCGCTCCAAAACTTATTGATGCTTACGCAGAACTTGTTGAAGAGCTGGATACTCCATGCGTCATTGGTGGTAAAAGCATGGGTGGGCGTATCGCCAGCATGCTTGCCAACGGCAATGATGTGCCTACACAGGTGCAAGGCTGCGTCGCATTGGGTTACCCATTCCACCCGCCGGGGAAACCAGACAACCTGAGAACAGAACACCTGTTAGCAGTTAATACGCCGACGTTAATTGCACAGGGCACACGCGACGCGATGGGGGCAAAAGAAGAGGTATCGGGTTACGGGTTAGATAAAACACTCGAACTGGTCTGGCTCGAAGACGGAAACCACGACCTGAAACCAAGAAAGGCATCCGGTTATACCCATGATGCCCACCTTCAAGCAACCGCAAAACACGTCGCCGACTTTGTAAAACGCTGCCTGTAGGAGGGGATCACATCCCCGACCTGTGCGCTACAGATTCGCGAACCCCATACTTCTGCACATCATGCCGTCAGAATCGTGATCTTCTCCTGCGTTTCCAGAATCGGCTGAATCGACGCAATCACATTGGCACGCTCTGGCGACTTAGCCCACGCCTGCCAGGCTTCAACGCTCGTCCAGTTAGTGATAATCATCCGGCGGTTCTCTTTCTTCACATCTTTATAGCTGGCACCTGACACATAACCCGGCGCTTCGAGAATCGCACGCAAGGTGTTCTTAACCGCAGCTTCATACGTCGTTTCCATATCTGCGGCAATCTCGCGCTCGATAATCACTTTAATCATTGCAGGGGCTTCCTTCTGATGTTTCTCAATATCAAGTAAGGTATGGGCCGAGGGTGTGTATTGCAACCACGAAAACCCAAAAAGCGGAACAAAGAACCAATATGGCCAACAGCGACCTGATTCAGCGACTTCACCGCCTGTTCTCTGAACAGACAACGGGCCTAAACACCATGATGCTCGCCGCAGAAACCGGCGTTGGCCCGGCCGAGCTACAAAGTGCATTGCAACAACTTAAAAGCGACTACAACGCACCGCTGGAATACGACACCAACAGCCGCACCTACCGCTATCGTAAAACCCAGGAGCAAAGCTTCGAACTGCCGGGCCTGCAACTTACCGCGACCGAACTTCGTGGCTTGGCTATCGTCCTTAACATACTTAATGACCTGAACCCCGGGCAGGGCAGCGGCGAACTGAACCGCATCCATGAACAGGTCTCGCGCCTGACGGAAGAACGCGGTGTTGACCTTAGCGAACTGACACAACGCATCCGCATCCTCAGTGCCACGCGCCGTCCGGTAAACCAGAACATCTACCAGCAAGTCAGTGACGCACTGTTTGCGCGAAAACAACTGCACATCCATTACGTCGCCAGTGACCAAAGCCTCAGTGAGCGTAACGTCAGCCCACAAACGCTGGTTTACTACCGAGACCACTGGTACCTCGACGCCTGGTGCCACAAACGCAAGCAACTGCGCACTTTTATGCTCAGCCGCATTAACAGTGCGTACCAAACCAGCGAAAGTGCAAAAGAGTTTGAACAGAGCGAACTCAACGACCACTTCCATAATAGCTATGGCATCTTCTCTGGCGGCGAACAGCACACCGCAGAGCTCATCTTTATGCCCGGTGCCGCCCACCTCGTCGCGCAACAGCAATGGCACCCTGAGGCCCAAGGGCAATGGAAGGGTGATGAATACCATCTGAGCCTGCCGTACAATGACCAGCGTGAATTACTCAGAGACATGCTCTCTTATGCCCCCAACGTCATCATCACAGCTCCCGAAGACCTCAAATCAGCGTACCGAAAACGCCTGCAGGAAGCACTGAACCGTAACCTGTAATCCGGATTACATGGTGGATACTGCATTCTTATATTGATTGTAGGAGGGAAGCTTCTTCCCGAACCATGTTTGATATCCGATTCTGCAGGAGCGCTTCAGCCAGCTTGCCTGGCTATGCGCGAAATCCGCGTGAAACTGCTCTGTGTTGATTGTGGGAACGAATCAGCCGCAGGTTAACCACAAGACCCATATTTGTAGGAGGGGATCATATCCCCGATCTGTGCCTCTAGGATTGGCTTCGCTGTAGGAGCGCTTCAGCCAGCTTGCCTGGCTATGCGAGAAGGTCACTATGCCGATTGTGGGAGTGAATCAGCCGAAGGCTATTCGCGAAAATACCCATGTAAGGTATAGTCTGGCCAAACTTATCGAACAAAAGGATTTGTAAGTGTCCGTAGCGCAGCAACCAATTCAATATCTCGAATACCGGGTAAAACCGGGCGATACACTTTCATTCATCCTTTCTCAGTTTTACGACGTTAATTTTGGTTCCAGCGAATACAAACGACGTGTCACCGGTATAATGGAACTAAACCCTCACATCTCGAACCCTGATCGAATAACTGCTGGAGATTTGCTTGTCCTGGAAGCGTCTGCTGGGCCGCAGATGTGTCTTGCTCCTCAAGAGAACCAGCCAAAACTGTTTAAAGCTCCCGCTCCACAGATTTTAAGTTCAGTCCCTCGCGACAGTGACCCCGACTTCTATGCGTTGAGTTGGTTAGCAAGTAATGCGAATTATCTGACCCTTCCCGGAAGTGTCGCACTGGGAGGCCAGGGCAACCTCCTTAGTGGCGGCAACATCGGCCTGATCGACAAAGTGAGTGAGCTTTACGCTGACTACAAGTCAGGAAAACTCACCAAAGGTCAGTATGACTATCAGCGCAAGCTGACCCTTGACCAGTTTCGCAAAAACATCGGCCCATTCGAGAAAGTACTCTACGGAAAGAAAACTCCGCATGAGGTTATTCGGATAGCGCGGGGCGGTGCTGTACCGGCAACGGCGAATATTGCAGCAAATACCCAACAACTAAGGAAGCTTGCGGCGATGGCGAAACATGGCGGGATCGTACTGACAGGCGTTGGTGTGGCTGCTTCTTGTGTTCAGATAGCGGATGCGGATAGTAATAAAAAGAAGAATGAGATATTTATTGAAACTCTTGCAAGCACGACCATCGGTGCCGCGGGAAGTTATGCTGTAGGCTTGTTTTTGATATCAAATCCAGTGGGGTGGGGGACAGCTATTGTCTTGGCTGCAGGTACAGTTGCAGCGGGTTACTTAGCTGGGAAAGGCGCAAGAGCAGCTTATGATCTTACAGGGGCAAAGGTAGATTTTGTTTCGGGCACAGGGGTTGGTTCGATATGTCGCAGGTGATGATGGAGCAAGCTTTCCTCCTTATGATGTACTCGTTTGCAGCATTCTGGATATGGACAATGATATCGGTCGGCTTCCTGCTAGCTACGCCGAAGGCCTTTCTGGAAAAATACTTTTGCCCGCCATATTTCCGCTCGGCAGAGGTCATCATATTTTCAGGTTTTCCTTCAAACCTGATCCGTAACGTAATGTTTATTCGTTTGCTGGCTTCGCCGTCATCAGGGAGAGTGCGTGGCCTGACCGACGCATATCGAGACGTTCCCTCGTGGCTCATTACTTACGCCAAAGTTCTGTACATCAGTCTTATCCTGGTACTGATCTGGATGTTCGGCATGTTGGCATTCTGGGGGGGCTATATTGCGTACGACCGTTGGTTCGCCTGATCACTTATTCAGGCTTTTGAAGTTGTCGCCCCTTGATCAATAACAGGACATAGGCCAAAACCACATAATGCGTTATCGGAAATGGACTCCATATGGCTCAATCACTTCAAGTACTCTCAAAGCTATTGTTATGGCCAATTTTAGTAAGTATCTCATTGGCTTTCTTTATCGCGTTTCTGGTCATTCCCTTACCTTGGATCAAAGGAATTGCATTACTAACGATCCTTTTGGCGCTGCTTGTACTCATCCGGCCTTTGGCCTGGATGATTGGTGAAACTTCAAGTAAGTGGGGAGAGTTTCTGGAAATCGATCAACCACTCAAATTAACGTTCAACACTCTTACTGATCATTTCAGTCGAGTGGGGTTCTGGGCGGTTTTTCTGGTTGCGATTGGAGGTTCCATAAAGCACGCGATTCAGAATGGATACAGTCATGCCGGTTTATTGTACCTGGGGCTTGCGCTTGTCATCATCGCGTATATCGCTGTCTTGGCGTTGAGTGGCTTAATCTTTCTCTGGCGAACCGTAAGGTTAACCACTGGAGCGACAACTAACTGGAAGATTCTCTTCACTGTAGGGTACAGCACAGCCTTTCTCTGTGTTTGTTCGTTATCGACCCATTTTGCCCTCGCAGGCCTCGAAGGTTACCTGATCTACCTTGAGGGTTAGAGCTAGCGTTTCAGGGTGAGCCAACCGCGCCAATTGCCACTTACTCAGATCATTGGGTCTGGTACGATACGCCCTACACCAGCAGGGACGCGACATCACCTGCTTAATCGTTTTCAGAGTTACAAGGTTTGCAGGAACACCCATGGACCACTCCGTACACAACAAACTCGTCTCCTTCATCTGGAGCATCGCCGACGACTGTCTGCGTGATGTCTATGTCCGTGGCAAATACCGCGACGTCATCCTGCCCATGGTTGTACTGCGCCGCTTAGACACCCTGTTAGAGCCATCCAAGCAGGCCGTACTCGATGAAGTGCGTTTCCAGAAAGAAGAGATGGACGCCACCGAGCTGGACGACGAACCACTCAAGCAGGCCTCAGGCTATGTGTTCTACAACGTCTCCAAATGGACGCTCACCAGCCTCTACAACACGGCCACCAACAACCGCCAGATACTGCTCGCCAACTTTGACGAGTACTTAAACGGCTTCAGCAGCAATGTGCAGGAAATCATCGAGCGCTTCGAGCTGAAAAGCAAAATCCAGCACATGGCCAACAAAGACGTACTGCTTGATGTGGTCGAGAAGTTCGTCTCACCCAAAATCAACCTGACCCCACACGACACCACCGACCCCGATGGTTACAAACTCCCGGCGCTGTCGAATCTAGGCATGGGCTATGTGTTTGAAGAACTGATCCGCAAGTTCAACGAAGAAAACAACGAAGAGGCCGGTGAGCACTTTACCCCGCGTGAAGTGATCGAACTCATGACCCACTTAGTCTTTGACCCCATCAAAGACAACCTGCCGCTCACCATCACCGTCTACGACCCGGCCTGCGGCAGCGGCGGTATGCTCACCGAATCGCAGAACTTTATCGAAGAAAAATACCCGACCACGGGCTCAAAGCGCGATATCTACCTGTTCGGCAAAGAAATCAACGACGAAACCTACGCCATCTGTAAGTCAGACATGATGATCAAGGGCAACAACCCCGAGAACATCAAAGTCGGCTCAACCCTGTCGACCGACGAATTCGCCACACTGCGCTTTGACTTTATGCTCTCTAACCCGCCTTACGGCAAAAGCTGGGCCTCAGAGCAGAAGCACATCAAAGACGGCAGCGACGTCATCGACCCGCGCTTTAAAATTAAGCTCAATAACTATTGGGGCGTCGCCGAAGACTGCGACGCCACACCGCGCTCCAGCGATGGCCAGCTGCTGTTTCTGATGGAAATGGTCAGCAAGATGAAAGACCCGGGCAACACCAACGGCACCCGTATTGCCTCGGTGCATAATGGCTCCAGCCTGTTTACCGGCGACGCCGGTGGCGGCGAAAGCAACATCCGCCGCTACATCATCGAGAACGACTGGCTCGATGCCATTGTGCAGTTGCCCAACAACCTGTTCTACAACACAGGTATTACCACCTACATCTGGCTGCTGAACAACAACAAACCGGCATCGCGCCGGGGCAAAGTGCAACTGATCGACGCCAGCCTGCTGTACCGCAAACTGCGTAAAAACCTCGGCAACAAAAACTGTGAGTTCTCGCCAGAACATATCGACGAGATTACCCGCACCTATCTGCAATGCGCGGCTATTGAGCGTGAACTGGACACAAATGGCGACCCAACCGGCCTCGCCAGCCAGGTGTTTAACAACAGCGACTTCGGCTACTACAAAATCACCATCGAGCGCCCGGATCGCCGCGCCGCTCAATTCAGTACCGAGCGCATTGCGGGGCTACGTTTTGATAAACAGATCGCCGACGTGATGGAACACCTCTACAACGAATACGGCGATCTGGTGTACGAAGTCAAAGGCCACGGCAAAGACGGCAAACAGAGCTTCTTAAAAAGCATCGACAAAGCCGTCATCAACTGGTGCGAAGACAACGACATCAGCCTTAATGCCAAAGCAAAAACCAAACTGCTCGACGTAAAAGTGTGGCAAGGCCTGAAAGCCCTGCACGACAACGCCACTACCTTGATGCAGGCCATGGGCGAAGAGACGTACTACGACTTTAACCGCTTTAAAGATCAGATTGATTTCAACCTGAAGCAGGGCGGCATCAAGCTCAGCGCCAGCGAGAAAAACGCCATCCTCAATGCCGTCAGCTGGTACGACGAACGCGCCGAAAAAGTCATTAAAAAGATCGTCAAACTCAAAGGCGATAAACTCACCGACCTGCTTGAACATCTGGGCTGCGAGCGACATCAGTTGCCTGACTTTGGTTACTACCCATCTGAGTTAGAAAACGAATACGTCACTTTTGATTCCAGCAGCGACCTGCGCGACAGCGAATCCATACCGCTGTCAGGCTCACAAAGTGACAACGCGGGTGTGATTCACCAGTACTTCCTCGACGAAGTAAAACCCCATGTCAGCGAAGCCTGGATCAACCTTGATTCTGTCAAAATCGGCTACGAGATCAGCTTTAACAAATACTTCTACCGCCACAAGCCGCTGCGATCATTAGATGAAGTCGCCAACGACATTATCGCGCTGGAACAGAAAGCCGAAGGCTTGATTGCTCAAATTTTGGGTGTCGATGTAGAGCAGGTGCAGGGATAAGTATGGATGCTATAGCAAAGATGCCGACATACGAGGCGTATAAAGATTCCGGGGTCGAGTGGCTGGGGGAGGTTCCTTCTCACTGGAAAAGTTATCCTCTTTGTGCAAAATCAAATTTGAAATCAGTTTCAAATAATGAAAATGAAGAATTGCTCTCAGTGTATCTTGATAGGGGAGTTATCAAATTTGATGAAGTCGATGCAAAACGAACTAATGTAACTAGTTTGGATTTGAGTAAGTATCAGTTGGTTGAACCCGGCGACTTCGTTTTGAATAATCAGCAAGCATGGAGAGGATCTGTTGGTATATCGAAGTATAGAGGTATTGTAAGCCCTGCATATTTAATTTTATCTATATCTCAAGATATTTCTCCTGAATTTGGAAATTATCTATTTCGGGATGGCGCCATGGTAGCCAACTATTTAGTGTGCTCGAAAGGCGTAGGTACGATACAGAGAAACTTGTATTGGCCACAGTTGAAGCGGACTTTATTGTTTTATCCTTCTCTCGAAGAACAAACCCTGATCGCCAACTTCCTCGACCAGAAAACCGCCCAGATCGACGAAGCCATCGCCATCAAAGAGCAGCAGATCGCGCTGCTGAAAGAACGCAAACAGATCATCATTCAGAAAGCCGTGACCCAGGGCCTTGACCCGGATGTGCCGATAAAAGACTCCGGTGTCGATTGGATTGGCGAGATACCGGCGCATTGGGAAGTAAAAAAATTGAGGTACTTAGGAGAAACTCAAAATGGAATTAGCGCAGGTGCTGAATACTTTGGAGAAGGGTTTCCTTTCGTAAGTTATGGCGATGTGTACAAAAATAGGATGTTGCCTGCTTCAGTTGAAGGGCTTGCTAAATCCACACTGAATGATCAGAAATTGTATTCGGTTAATACTGGAGATGTATTCTTTACAAGAACATCAGAAACAGTTGATGAAATTGGATTCGCCTCGGTATGTTTTAAAACCATTGAAAACGCCACGTTTGCAGGATTCCTTATCCGTTTTAGACCAAGTTCAGACGAGCTAACTAAAGAGTTTTCTAGGTTCTATTTTAATTCCGATTTAATGAGACAGTACTTCGTTCGAGAAATGAACTTGGTTATCCGGGCATCATTAAGTCAAGAGCTTCTTAAAGATCTCCCCGTCGTTTTACCTTCTTCTGAGGAGCAACTCATAATATATGAGTATCTAGAAAAAATAGGTGCAAGGATTGATTCTTCAATCTCTGTACAACTCAATCAAATCACCAAACTCAAAGAATACAAAACCACGCTGATCAATAGCGCCGTCACCGGCAAAATCCGTATCACCCCGGAAATGGTCGCGTAAGAGCAAGGATGCCCTATGTTTACTGTTAATCACCAGACCAATCGTATCAGCCCGGTAAAGATTAAAACCTTCAGTGAACTGGGCTTTACCGAGCGCAAGCATTTGCAGGAGTGGCTGGCACACCAGCCCGATGCCTTAGGTGAAGAGTTACTGATTATCCAGAAAGAGTTCGACGGCTTCGATGACACGCGCGAGCGCTTAGACCTGCTGGCGCTGGATAAAGCCGGCAACCTGGTGATTATTGAAAACAAACTCGACGATAGTGGCCGCGATGTGGTCTGGCAGGCACTGAAATACGCGTCTTATTGTGCGAGTTTAACCAAGGCCCAGATCGTTGAGGTGTATCAGCAGTATCTGCATCGTTACTCTTCTCAGATTAACCCTACGACAGAAACGAGTGACATTCTTGCTCACCCACTTGCTCACCCTGGCCAACCCACGCAAGAAAACAGACAGGATGCCGCAACCCGAATCTGTGAGTTTCTTGAAGCGCCCGATCTGGATGAAATCAAACTCAATCAGGGCAACAGCCAGCGCTTGATGCTGGTAGCAGCGAACTTCCGTAAAGAAGTCACCAGCACCGCACTCTGGTTATTGCAGCAGGGTTTAAACGTACAGTGCTTTAAAGTCACACCGTATGCCTTGGGCGAGCAACTGCTGATCAATATCGACCAGATTATTCCACCGCCCGAAGCCAAAGAACTCATGATTGGCATCAGTGCCAAAGAAGCCGACGAAAAGAACACCGAAGTCGTCGCCCGTCATCGCTATACCGTTCGTCGTGAATACTGGGAGCGTGCGCTCGATCTCTTCCGTAACAGCCGCTGTAATCTTTACGACAACATCAGCGCCAGTAAAGACCACTGGCTCAGCGCGGGCTCAGGCCTTTCTGGTTGTACTTACAACCTGATCTTTAATCAGAAAGAGTTGAGAGTCGAACTCTGGATCAGCCGCGCCAGCGCTGAAGAAAATACCTTTATCTTCGATGAGCTGTTAAAGCAACAGAGCACTATTGAAGACGCCTTCGGCGAACCACTGGAGTGGTTGCGCCTTGAAGGCAAAAAATCCTGCCGCATCCAGTTTTCGCACCCCGCTGAAGGCTTTAACAAAGAACAGTGGCCAGAATTTTCAGCGTGGCACCTTGAACACATGACCCGCCTTGAAAAGGCGATAAAGCAACCGTTACAACAAGCTGCTGACGCTTTGCGCCAACACGATTTCGCTTAAGGATAGCGTCATGGAAGATACCAATAGCATTCAGGTCGCGACCTGCACCGGCGCAGAGCTGTTTTCCGCTGCGCTTGGCTCTCAAAGCACTGCTGAATCACCATCGCTAAAATGCAGCGAAGGCTTGGCTATTTGTGGGCGTTTGACCATCCCTGAGTATCAGCGACCCTACCGCTGGGGTGCGCAACAGCTTGAAAATCTGTTGTCGGATATACAAGCGCACAAGCAGCGAACACCTGACCTTCCGTATTATCTGGGCAGCCTGATTCTGCACCAGGCACATACTCCTGCTGATGCAGGTCATACCAGCCATCTGAATATCATTGATGGCCAGCAGCGAATTACCACACTCGCTTTGTTGGCTCTGGTGTTGGGTGAGAATCGATTGCAGGCCGGAAGCCTAAGCCTTGAGCATCCGATCAGTCAGAATAACGTGGTCAAGAATATAACCTGGCTGAAAGAACAGGATATTGAAGAACTGAAGCGCACTGTTAACTTGAGCGAGCTTCAGTTCAGCTTAGTAGTCACTCAGTCTGAGGACGACGCCTATCGCTTTTTCGAAACTCAGAATACCGGCGGTGTGCGCTTATCCGGACCTGACATCATCAAGGCGCATCATTTGCGTGCAGTTGATCGCGCTTATTTAAAGGACTACGCACTGAAATGGGAGAGCTTAGGCAACCTGAATAAGTCAGTATTGGCGATTCTGCGAGGGCGTTATTGGCAGAGGATTGGCTGGTGCGACCTGCCGCGCCATAACCAGAAGCCCCAGATCAGGGATACGGTGGTCAATGAACTGGCATCGAAAACCGGTAATGCGGGTGTCGATATCTCTTATGGCCGTATGAAGCGTGTCATCACACATTCTGGTGTTATCAGCATGAGTACTCCTGGCCAGGGCTATGACATGCGCCAGCCACTGAATGCCGGCACCAATACTATTCACTATGTCGAGTATTTTCAGCGACTGTACCAGCGCTACTGGCAGTCTCCTGAGTCTGTCCATGTTCAGGGGTACAGTGAGTTTATTGCCTGGCTCAAACGACAGAAGGGCTGTGGCTATCTGCAGGACTTATTTGAATCCTGTTTATTGCTTTATATCAGCCAGTTTGGTGAAGAGAAGCTCACGGCTGCCGCAAAGAAAATTTTTCGTGTCGTGTATTCCCGTCGGGTGAGTAACCAGAAGGCCGTACGCGAAAACTCTGTTCCGGCGTTTGTTAAAGATTATCCGGTACTGGACTGGATTGTTATGAGCTTTACACCAGAGCAATGCTTTGCTCGGTTTGATGACTTTAAGCTGGAAGTCGATCCAAGCAATCTCGATAAGAAAAGCATCAAGCGGCGCTATATGAACGAGGTTGTTAAAGTTTTTGGTCTAACTCTGTCGGAGGATGATTACAAAACGCAGTTTGCGGATGCGCTGTCACGGAAAATAAGGGAGTTAGTATGACGGCAGAAGCTACAGTGCACGAACAGGCTGCAGTTCAGGCTGAGCTGTTGAATCTTGCATCAGTCGTCGAGCAGGGTATCTCGTTTTCGATTCCTTCGTACCAGAGGCCGTACGTGTGGAGTCAGGATGACGCCGCCAGGCTTTGGGACGATATCGTCAATGCTTATAAGGCGAGCGAGTCTGAATATTTTATTGGTACGACCCTGTCAGCACGGGTGACTGCCAAGGAAAAAGAGCCTGAAGACAAGTCATCTGTTTATGAGTTGATAGATGGTCAGCAGCGCACTACCACACTAACCCTGATTGCTCTGGCATTCAGGGCGGCCGGGGTTGAATGCGACCTTGAAAAAGCAGCTGTTATCGAAAAGAAGCCACGCCTCACATTTGAAATCAGAGAGTCCGTTCAGAACCTGGTAGGCAGTGCTGCAGGGCTTGAAGTAACGAAACCGGGCATTGACGCGATTGATTCGGATGAATACTTGCGGCATATCCATGCCAACCTGAAGTTCTTTATTCAGAAAGTTCAGGGGCTTAAAAAAGGTGGGTTCGAAAAGAGTGACGAAACTGACTCGGGTGATGCGCACGCTGAAGTCACGGCCAGAGCGCTGGCCAACTATATTTATCGGCAGGTTCACTGGGTAAACAATATCGTGCCTCAGAACCTCGACTTGAATCGCTTGTTTGCCAGTATGAACACCGCAGGCATACAGCTTGAGCCGGTCGATCTGTTGAAGGCAAAGCTGTTCAAGAAGATCAAAACTGAGAAAGCTCTGTATAGCCTGATCTGGCAGGCGTGTGAACATCAGGATAATTACTTTGAGCGTAACCTGCGCCAGCTATTTCCTAATGCAGACTGGAGCACAATCGAATACAAAGATTTAAGTAAGTTCAGGCGTGAGTTTTTTGTGGCAAGCGAAGGCGCTGATGGTCAGCATGGCACAGATAATAGCTCATCCATGTCGCTGCTGGAGCTGTTCGAAGATGCTACGAAGCTTGCTGCTACAACCGAGCGTCGTGATAACTCACAAAAGCCAGGAAGTAGCTTCGAAACTGCGCAAGGCGAGCATATAAGCGGCAAAAACTCAGACGATACCGAAGATGGCGTAGCTTTAGATAAGGAGGGTGATAAAGCCGCTGTGTATTGTGAGGCGATAGTCAGCTTCGAGCTCTTGCTTATTCATACGCTTCGTATCTTCTGTGCATGCAATGACCGACCCGACCTGGAGCCGCGAATTAAAGCCGGTAATCTTATGGCCTGCTTCGAGGTTCTGGTCGATAGCCCAGAAGCGGAGATCAAGGCATTTGTTGAGTTGCTATGGCAGGTACGGTATCAGTTTGATACCTGGGTGGTTAAGTGGGTTGAGCACACCGACAGGAACGATCGCCAGCTCAGACTGACTAACCTGAGTCGATCAAAGTCGTCGGGTAAGTTCTATATATCCCGTTCAATCCGTGATGTGGGTTTACTGGCACAGTTGCAGTCTGTTCTTAACTTTACAGGTGACAGATCCGCCCAATATTGGTTAACCGCATTACTTGCTCAGTTGGTTGCTGCACCAGAACAAAGCTATGAGCAGGTGGTGCAGCTTCTCGAAAGCATTGATAATCAACTGTCGTTAGCTGAAGACACGCAAAAGGTTGCAAGCTTTACGCTAGCTAAAGGACTGCCTGTTGATGTAAAGAACTGGGCCAGTCAGGAAGAATATCTTAGTGAGTCAAAGGGCACATCGTTTGAACACTACTGGTTCCAGAAGCTGGAGTACGTCTTGTGGAAAGCAGCTATCGAAGAGGAATCGGGTGATCTCGATAGAATCAGACGATATCGAATCACCTCAAAGAACTCCGTAGAGCATGTTCACCCTCAGCATGAAGAGTTTAAACGCAAACTGGGCGGCGAAGGCGACCCGTTGAATGCGTTCGGAAACCTGGTTCTGCTTAGCCCGGGCGAGAATTCGTCGTATGGCAATCAGACGGTGGGTAAGAAGATGGATGACTTCATTAACAAGCCGGGCATTGATTCTATGAAGCTGCGCCAGATATATCGTGCGTATGAGGAGGCTGGGCGAACCTGGAACACGGAACAGGTAGAGAAGCATCAGCGGAAAATGCTAAAACTACTGTGCGAGCACTACAAATCAGGGAGTATTGATGGCCAGTAAGACGAACGAGCAGGCACTTGAAGCAGCGATAGAACAGGCACTTACAGGTATGACCACCGAGGCTGTCCGTGACGCGGGCAGTTTGGCTGAAACACCTGCCAAAGCGATGGTGGGCGACAATGGCTTTAAGATGGGTGTGCCCACCGATTTCGATGCTCAGTACGCGCTGGATACCAAGTTCTTCTGGCAATTCCTTGAAGCAACGCAGGCGGATACGCTGGCCAGGCTGCAAAAGCATAACCCGACTGACTGGCAGCGTAAGATACTCGAGCGCTTTGATCGTCTGATCAAAAAACATGGCATTCTGCATCTGTTGAAGAAAGGCCTACAGGTGGATGATGCCCAGTTTCACCTGATGTATCCCGCACCGCTGGCCAGCAGCAGCGATAAGGTCAAAGAACAGTTCGCTACCAATATTTTCAGTTGTACCCGTCAGTTGCGTTATTCGCTGGCAAACCCCAGGGAAGAGATTGATATCGTAATCTTCCTCAACGGTATCCCGCTGATTACGATGGAGCTTAAAAACGCCTGGACCGGTCAGACAGCGCGTTACCACGGCCAGAAGCAGTATCGTGAAGATCGTGATACCAGCCAGCCGTTGCTGCAGTTTGGTCGTTGTCTGGTGCATATGGCGGTCGATACCGACGAAGTCTATATGACCACTAAGCTCGCCGGTAAAAGCACTTTCTTCCTGCCGTTTAACAAGGGCCATAACTTTGGGCAGGGGAATCCGCCTAGCCCGAATGGTCATAAAACGGCCTACCTGTGGGAAGAAGTATTCACCAAAGAAAGCCTGGCCAACATTATTCAGCATTTTGTTCGCTTAGATGGCACTGCAAGTACGCCACTGAATAAACGCACCTTGTTCTTCCCCCGTTATCACCAGTTAGATGTGGTACGAAAGCTGGTGAAAGATGCTGCGGTTAATGGTGTGGGTAAGACGTATCTGATTCAGCATTCTGCCGGTTCGGGCAAGTCAAACTCGATTACCTGGGCAGCGTACCAGTTGATTGAGGCTTACCCGGAAACTGCCGAGGCTGCGAATGGCCGCAGCATAGAGCAACCCCTGTTTGACTCGGTAATTGTGGTGACAGATCGCCGCCTGCTCGATAAACAGCTGCGCGACAATATCAAAGAGTTTGCCGAGGTTAAGAACATTGTCGCCCCGGCGCAGAAATCGGCGGACCTTAAGGCGGCTCTTGAGGCCGGCAAAAAAATCATTATCACGACGATTCAGAAGTTTCCGTTTATCGTCGACGGTATTGAAGACCTGAGTGAGAAGCGCTTTGCGGTTATTATCGACGAGGCGCACAGCTCGCAGTCGGGCAGTGCCCACGGCAAAATGAATCAGGCGATGGGTGTTGATGGTTCAGAAGAGCCTGACGATATTCAGGACAAGATCATCGAGGCGATTCGCTCACGCAAACGCCGTACTAATGCCTCGTATCTGGCGTTTACCGCAACTCCCAAGAACATCACCCTTGAAAAGTTTGGTGAAAAGCAGCCAGACGGCACCTTCAAGCCGTTTCACCTGTATTCAATGAAGCAGGCCATCGAAGAAGGGTTTATTCTCGATGTGCTGGCAAATTACACCACCTATCGCAGTTACTACGAGATTACCAAGTCGATAGCTGAAAACCCGATATTCGATACGGTTAAGGCGCAGAAGAAGCTCAGAGCCTATGTTGAACGCAGTCAGCAGACGATTGATATTAAAGCCGAGATTATGCTCGATCACTTTACCGAGCAGGTGGTGAACACCAAAAAGCTCAAAGGCAAAGCGAAAGGCATGGTGGTAACTCAGAACATTGAAGCCGCTATCCGTTACTACAAAGCCATCAGCCGCCAGTTGGCGTTGCGTGGTAATCCGTTTAAGGCGGTTATTGCCTTCTCTGGAACAAAAGAAGTGGACGGCATTGAATACACCGAAGCCGATATAAATGGCTTTGGCGAAGGCGAGACGAAAGACAAGTTCGACACCGATGAATACCGTATTCTGGTGGTTGCAAACAAATACCTGACGGGATTTGACCAGCCCAAGCTCAGTGCCATGTACGTTGATAAGAAATTAACATCGGTACTATGTGTTCAGACTCTGTCGCGGCTGAACCGATCTGCGCCAAAACTTGGTAAGAAAACCGAAGACCTGTTTGTGCTGGATTTCTTCAATTCAGTCGATGACATCAAGCTCGCCTTTGATGATTTTTATACATCGACGTCGCTGTCTGAAGCCACTGACATTAACGTACTGAACGACCTCAAAGATGAGCTTGAAGCCTATGGTGTGTATGAGTGGTTCGAGGTGGAGAACTTCGTTAAACGGTATTTCAATAACGAAGACGCGCAGACCCTCAGCCCGATTATTGATGTTGCCGCTGCCCGCTTTGAGCATGAGCTGGAGTTAGAGCACCAGCAGAAAGTCGACTTTAAAGTCAAAGCGAAGCAG
Source organism: Thalassolituus sp. (assembly GCF_984348125.1). Taxonomy (NCBI): domain Bacteria; kingdom Pseudomonadati; phylum Pseudomonadota; class Gammaproteobacteria; order Oceanospirillales; family Oceanospirillaceae; genus Thalassolituus; species Thalassolituus sp. Next base: position 41,439 of record NZ_CFHJLR010000011.1, on the reverse strand, counting down.
TACGTTAAGATATACAGCCAGATGGCGTCCATCATGCCGTATGAAGTCGCGGACTGGGAAAAGCTCTTCTGGTTCTTAAAATTTCTGATCCCGAAACTGAAACTTCAGGACCCGCAGGCCGACTCCATCGACGAGCTGCTGGATTCGGTCGATCTAAGTTCGTACGGCCTTGAACGTGATAGGTTAGGCCAGTCTATTGGTCTGGATTTATCCGAGACCGAACTTGACCCACAGAACCCCAATACCCGCGGCGGGCACGGCACTGAAAGCGAAGAAAATCCGCTGGATGAGATTATCCGCACGTTTAACGAACGCTGGTTCCAGGATTGGAGCGCAACCCCTGAAGAACAGCGGGTGAAGTTTATAAGCGTGAAAGATGGGGTGAGTAACCACCCGGAATTTGAAGATAAGTATCTCAATGACGCCGATCCCCAGAACCGAAATCTTGCGTTAAATAAGATTGTGAAAGAAGTCATGCTGAATAAGCGTAAAGACGATATGGAACTGTATCGGCTTTTCTTCGGAGATGATGCTTTCCGAAGTGCGTTGGTTAAGAGCCTTGAGAACAGTTTTTTGAAGGTGTGGTGATATTTCGTATCGAAACAGACGTATCTGAGTGCCAGTCAATCGTATTCGATATTGATGATTACCTTGATGTGCTCGACCCTTCTATCGGCGAGAAACAGGCAATGTTTCTTCCCATGGTTAATCTTTCTGTCGCAGAAGGCTGGTCGCCGATTGAACTGTCGTATTTTCAGAATGAAGGCACCGTAGATCTTGCTGATGTAAGTCTCTGGAAGTCGGGCCTTTTGCTGATGAACCAGAAAGGCTATGACGCTTTGCACGATGTGCTTACTGCTAATGGTGAGTTCTTGACTTGTGAACTACATGGGAAGACTGCTTTTATCTTTAACTGTCTTGAGTTGAAGCCAGAAAATGGCGCAAAGGTAAGTTACAAAGAAAAAAACGGGTGGAAGCAGTCTGTTGACGCAATTGAATTTCCCGACGGTTGGAATGAGCCGCTTTTTAAGTTTAAGAATGAGCTGACGTTTAACTTGTATGGTTCTGAAGCATTTAAAGTTGCTTACGACTCAAATGAGCTGAAGGGGCTGTGCTTTCACTAGTTTCGTAACTAGGCCACTTCATCAGGCTCTTTTCCGGCCACTCTTGGCCACGTCCTAACACCCGTTCTACTCTTTATTCATCCTTCACAATAATTTTGGCTGAGTATGATTAATAAGAAACTAGTAGTAACGGGTTGCTTTGCACTTTCATTTGTAGCGCACGCAGAGCGGCCAGTCGTCGAGCATGGTTTGATCGCGGGTGCATCTGTTCAGGTGGGTAGCTATGAAGAAGACGGTGCGGATAGCGTATCTCCTATTGGTGGGCTGCTTTCTCTTGAGAAGCCTTTGATTGATAACTTCAGCTTGAGAGCGGATTACGCCTTTGGCCTGGAGGCTGATTCTACTGAGGTAGGTACAACCGAAGTCGATGTCTCTTTGGGTAATATGTTCTCGGGGTTTGCCAAGGTTCAGACCAGTGACATCGCTGGTTTCCGGCTTTATGGCTTGCTGGGGGTGAGTAAGGCGGAATTCAGGGCCGAAGTCGTCGATACGGAAGGCGAAACCACTGATGGCGATACTGACCTGTCGTATGGCTTGGGAGTGACTGCAGGTATTAAGCCGGGCCTTACAGTGAATGGCGAGTTCATTTCTTATCTTTCAGAAGATGACTATTCCTATTCTGGGTTTAACTTCGGGCTTTCAAAGCTTTTCTGACCTCCTTACAATGACACCATCTTTTACGAGGAGCACAGCATGGCCAAGGGTTTTGAAGTTACGGGAATCATCCACACCATCGGTGAGACGCAGTCGTTCGGTCAGAACGGGTTCACTAAGCGTGAGTTTGTGGTCAAACTGACCGGTGAAGGCGAGAAGGAAGAGTACCCGAACTACGTGGCTCTTGAGTTGATCAAAGATAAGTGTGCTCTGATGGACAGCTATCAGCCGGGTGATGAGGTTAAGGTTCAGTTCAATCTGAACGGTCGCCTCTGGAATGCGCCGGGTAAGCCAGAGAAGTGCTTTACCAGTTTGCAGGCGTGGCGTGTGGAGCGTATGGACGATGTGCCTCAGTTTGCTCAGCAGCAGCCAGCGCCGTCTCAGGCCTATAATGATTTTGATGACGACGTGCCGTTCTAAATGGGCAGTCTGAATTAATGAAGGCGCGGTGATCGCGCCTTTTTTGTGGATCGGATTCAGGAGAGTGCTAATGCGTGTGTTGATTGCCGGGTCATCGGGGGCCATTGCCGAAGCTGTCGCCAAGCGAATGCGAGATGAGGGCGATTATGTATTCACCTTGAGCCGGTCGGGTGAGCCTTCGGCGACGCACTGTGTCGCCGATCTGACCAAGCCATCTTCCGTCGAGCAGGTAAAAGCATTCGTTGAGAAGTGTGGGCCACTGGATGCGGTGTTCTGTGGCACTGGGTTGTTGCACGGTGGTTGGAATATGCCCGAGAAGTCGCTGTCACAGCTGTCGATGGAGTGGCTTCAGCAGAACATGTTGGTAAACGTTCAGACGCACATTCATCTCGCACAAGCCGTTGAGCCACTTGTAAAACGTTCGTCGCCCATTAAGTGGGTGTCTCTTTCTGCAATGGTTGGCAGCATGGAAGATAATGGCTTGGGCGGTTGGTACAGTTACCGTATGAGTAAGGCCGCCCTGAATATGTTTATTCGTAATCTGTCGATTGAGTGGTCGCGGAAGGCACCAGGCAGTGTGGTTGTGGCTCAGCACCCGGGCACTACGGATTCACGTTTGTCAGAGCCGTTTCAGGCTGGGATTGCCGAGGGCAAGTTGTATACCCGCGAGCAAACCGCTGAGCGCCTGGTCAATGTTATGAGAGGGCTGACGCCTGAACAGAACGGGCGTTTGTTGCATTGGGACGGAAGTGTGATTCCTTTTTGATCTAGAATCTTACTCTTTCAGCCCATCCCGGTAATTTCATTCCTTCCGCACTCAATTCAATATCATCCGGCTCCGGCTGGGCTTCTTTATCGCGGTAGGGCAGTGGTAAGTTCTCTTTCGCTACAGCGCTCAGGTACTGCTGCTGACTCTCCCTGATCTTCTCATTTCTTGCTATGTAGCTGTGCCATTCGGCTTCGGTGACGAGTGTTTTCAGGTGTTCACGGCTTGCTTGTCCGCTCAGCACCCAGGCACTGGCATTGTTTCCTCCAAAGCCTTTGCTGTTAATAAAACAGACCGGGATATCTTCGGCTGAAACCTTGGTGTGGCTCAGCGGAATCGTCAGATGCGACTGATGCACGTCGGGTGCGATTTCGCTGGCGGTGGTAATGCCGGGCAGGACACCGTAGTTCCATGATCCCAGGGCCATCAGCAGCTGGTCGGCGGACGCGGCCGAGATGGAGTGCCCTAAGTGGGCTTTCACTGCGCAGACGGGCCACTTGCTGATGCCAAACTCTTTGGCAAGCCGGTTAAACATGTCTGATTCGGTAGTACGGTTTTGTGGAGTGCTGCTGCCGTGAGCCTGCACAAAGCTCTTCTGTAGGGCATCGTCTCCCAGAGCGGTTTTACTCAGGGTACGTTTTGCGCTGGCCATGGCTTTTCCCATGGTGATGTAGTTGCCAATGCCCGGTGCCGAGATGGAGCGTTTATAGCCATCTGCGTGGATAAATACGTCGCCAATACTCCCGAGTATATTCAGCCCAAGCTCGAGCGCGGTATCCCGACTGGTGAGCACGAAGCACTGAGCCGACTCTGCCAGAGTAAAACCAACGTTCTGAGCGAAGGGTCGGGAAGCACGGCGAAATTCAGGTTGTTGATTGTTGCTCAGACCTTCAAGTTTTTGCAGGCGCTCTTCCGTAGCGAGTGCTCCCATCGCATTAAAGCCCTCAACAATGCCCGGGATGAGCGGCGCTTCGCTGTTACCTGTGAGGACAAGCTTACGGCGACCGCTGCGGATATCATCAAGGGCCATCCGCAGGTTGTAGAGGAAGCTGGCACAGGCGCCGTTGTTGCTTCCGGTGGCCCCAGCGTTACCAAGCAGGTAGGCGTTGATAAAGTCGGCGGGCATGGTGGATATGCCCATTGGTAACTGGCGGGAGGTGTTGCGCTGGCCCATCAAGGGGGCACATAACATGCCGCCGAACCCCTGTATATCTAGCTGACCCGCCGTCGAGCCCATATAAACGGCAATGTCATCGGGGCAGAGGTGTTGCTTGATGTCATCGGCACTCATACCCAGGTTGCCCAGCGCGTCTGCTGCGGCGTACAGCGCCAGTTGTAATCCGCGAGGGTGGTGTTTCGAGTTGTAGAGGCTGGCGACGTCAAATCCGGTCGGGATCTGACCAGCGCTTTGCACATCGCAGCGTTTGTAGGTCTCTCGATAGATTTTGCTGGGTGTGGTTTTATCTGTCGAAGTTATACCGTTATCTATGTTCGATTCTTTCGCTTGAGCTTCTTCTTGTTCCTGAATCTCGTTGAAAATCATGGCGTCGGGATTCCAGCCACGTAGGTCAGGGCAGTCTTTGTCCCAGGCCCGGACAAGCGAATTATTGAGAACCTCGTGAGGTGGTTGGTCAGTCAGATTTGCCAACTCATTCTGCAGTTCTGTTTGCTGAACGGGGGAGAGTGCATCGTAAATAATCCGTCGATACGCTTGATGGCCAGAGGCACGCCCAGCGGCGTTGATACCGCCGAACGCGGCAATCACTACATCGGTGATTTCAGGAGAGTAAGTTGAATCAGACACAGTGGCCTCCGGCATATAATCAAGCAAGGTTTTGGGCGTTTGCCCGAGTGTGCCCACACAGTGTGCTCCGGATTCAGTTCTTCGGAATAGAATAAAAATGACGTATAGTGGTATTTAAAAGACATATTTGGCAAATCTGGAGGTGTTTTTGCTAAATCGATCTGACTTTCATGTCAGCGTTCTGCAGCTCGATCAGATGCTCTTGTCCAGCCTGGCAATGCCGCTTGAAATGCTCCATGCCGCGGTGAGCTACCATCGCACCAAAAGCCGTTCGCGATTGAGTCTGAATGTCGAATCAGTGTCCGTTACTGAGAATTGTCAGCCAATCGGTGGGCTCGAGATCGTTAGTGGAACGCCTTTGGCGGATGTAGGTAAGACCGATCTGGTGATCGTGCCTGCCATGTGGCGTAATCCATTACGAAAGTTAGATCCATCAGACCCTGTCTGTGAATGGCTCAGGCAGCGTTATTCCGGCGGTGCGGCTGTCATGAGTATCGGTACAGGGGCCTGGCTTCTGGCGAAGGCGGGGCTGCTTAATGGTCAGGCTGCGACCACCCATTGGCATGCTCTGAATGATTTTGAGCACGATTTTCCGGATGTTAGCCTGCAGCGCGATCACCTGCTGACGCAGGCAGGGCGTATTTATTGCGCAGCCAGTATTAATTCAGGCGCTGACCTGATGATTCACCTGATCGGTACATTGTTTAATAACGAAACCGCCGCCTACGTTGAGCGGCAATTCTCTCCCGAAGCCCGTATGTCCTTCGATAAAAGAGTGTTTACTGAAGGAGCCCCACAGCACGCTGATGAAGCCATCGCACTCGCACAGAGTTGGTTGCACCAGCACTGGCAGGAACCTCTGTCGATGGACCGGATTTCTGAGATTGCCGGATTAAGCCCTAGGCAGCTGAGTCGGCGCTTCAAAAAGGTGACCGGCGAGTCCCCGGGGCAGTATCTGCTTCATCTCAAGTGTCGTTTTGGTAAGGAGTGGCTTAAAAACAGTGACCTCTCAATAGCAGAGATCGCTCAGATGTGCGGATTCAGTGATGCCAGTCATTTCGGGCGCATCTTTCGTCGTTGGCAGGGCGTGGCGCCATCTGACTACCGACGGGCAGTCCGGGCCAAGCTATTCAGCGTGAACAGTCAGTTTTAGCAAAAGAGATTAATTTTCACTTCCAGGAACAAAAGTCTGGCTGGTAATGTCTGACCGGAGGTTAAATTGGTCATTGGGGCCATTAACCTTCAATAATAACAAAATTAGACTAACCTGATGTTACAGGGGCTATGCGGCGCGAGAAGCGCGGGAGCAGGCAATGGCGGTAACGGAACAGAGGGATTTGACGGGGCTGAAGTCCGGGGCGTTCGACGCCTTGTTGAGCTCCGAGGATATGGGGATTGCGATACTTGATACCGGGCTACGGTATGTGGAGCTGAATGCCCTTCTGGCGAGGTTTAACGGTGTTTCTGGTGAGGAACACATTGGCAGAACTGTCTCGGAGGTTTTGCCCAAGTTAGGTCCGCTGATTACTCCCATCCTGAAAGAAGTTATTGAAACCGGTGAGCCTGTAAGAAACCTTGAGATTGCCGGTGAGACGCCCAGCGTAGTCGGGCAGGACTCTTTTTGGGAAGCATCGTATCTTCCGATTTTTTCTTCGCCGGGTCAGGTTGCTGGAATTCTGGTTATGGCGGTCAATCGGACGCTCGAGTATGAGCTCAAGCGCACTCAGGAAGAAGCTCACGAACTGCAGCGGCGTATTCTCGACAGCCTGTTTACCTTTGTCAGTATTCTCTCTCCAGACGGCCTCCTTATCGATGCTAACCGAGCACCGTTAGAGGCTGCGGGCATTGATCTCGCCGATGTCATCGGCAAGCGCTTCTGGGACTGTATCTGGTGGAATTACTCACCAAAAATTCAGATGCAACTGCGCTCAGCTGTTATCCGTGCAGGTGCGGGTGAGACTGTTCGTTATGATGTGCCTATCCGTACGGTGGGTGATACCCGCATTACTATCGATTTTATGGTTTCGCCGCTGCTTGGCGCGGATGGCGAAGTCACTCACCTCGTCGCCTCGGCAAACGACGTATCTGAACGAAAAAGTCGGGAAACTGAATTATCACTCAGTGAAAAGCGCTTCCGCCGTGTGTTTGACTCTACTGCAGATGGCCTGGTAATGATTAATGACTACGGCGAGATTATGCTCGCCAACCCCAGCATGGCCAGCATGTTCGGGTATTCGTTATCTGAATTATATTCCTGCTCAATTGAAGACCTTATCCCGTCTCATTTACGTGAAAAGCACCGGCGTGATCGAACGCGTTACCAGGAAAGCCCGGTTCCACGAGCCATGGCGGCTATGCGGGAATTGATGGCCTGTCGGCGTGACGGATCAGAATTTCCGGTAGAAGTCGCATTGACGCCTTTGCAGTTTCCGGAAGGAACTCGGGTTCTCGCAACGGTAGTTGATATTTCGATTCAGAAGCAGATTCAGGCGAGTCTTATTAAAGCCTTGAAAGAAAAGACATCTCTTCTTAACGAAGTTCATCACCGTGTAAAAAATAATCTACAGGTGGTTTCCAGTTTATTGAGCCTTCAGGCGCGCAGTGTTCCCGAGGAGCTGGTGGGCGCATTTCTTGAAAGCCAGGGGAGGGTGAAGGCAATGGCTCTGATGCACCAGCAGCTATACGAGCATAAAACGTACGAGAGTATTGGCGCTGCAAAATACAGTAGCGAGTTAGTTTCGCTTATCACGCGCAGTCATACGATGACCAGCAGTCAGAATATCAAAACCATCCTTGTACCTCCCGAACGGGAAGTCTTTTTGACGATGGATCAGGCGCTGCCTTTCGGCTTGTTGCTTAATGAGCTCGTAACAAACTCCATAAAGCATGCATTTACTGATCAAGACCTGGGTGAAATACGTATTTCAATGTCACAGGATGGTGATATGAATATTGTGGTTGTTGAGGACAATGGAAAGGGAGTCGAGGAAGGGGTAGAACTTGGCAAAACAACATCGCTTGGATTCCAGTTGATTCCCGGATTAGTCGAGCAGCTGGACGGAGAAATAGTGTTGATAAGAAATCAAGGAACTCGCTATGAAATACGCTTTCGCAAGCAGGAGACAGAGGAATGAGTGGCGAAAAGATTCTGATCACGGAAGATGAGCGGATCACTGCACTGGATCTGAAGATGACGCTGGAAAAACTGGGTTATTTGGTGGTTGGTAGTGTTGCTTCTGGGGAGGAATCAATCGAGTTTGCACGACGACTGAAGCCTGACCTGGTTCTTATGGATATTCATTTAAAAACAGCCATGATGGGTACAGAAGCTGCACAGCTGATCTCAAAGGAACTGGATATTCCGGTTATTTTCCTGAGCGCATACTCTGACAGGTCGGTGATTCGCGAAGCCGGACAGTCAACACCTTATGGCTATCTGATAAAGCCTTATGATGCTCGTGAGATAGATGCATCTATTCAGGTGGCACTAGCAAAACATGAGGTTGATGATGAGATAAAGAAGAGTGACATGAAACTGAAGTTGGCACTCGAAGCCGCCAATATGTCAGCCTGGGAGTGGGAGCCAGAAGACAGACTTTGTCTGGCGACGCCCGAGCAACCAGGAACGACGAATTTCGCAAGCACGATTGACGATATTATTAATCGCGTACATCCCGCTGACAGAGATATGCTTGTTTCTTCTCTTAACAGCACAGGTCAGCTTTCACAGCAAGTTCGTTTGTTATACAAGGACACTGACGACTATCATAGTGTCGATTTGTTTGCGGCTGTCGTAACAGATAAAGAAGGCCAACGTAAGGTCGTTGGTATTGCTCGTGATATTGAGAAAGAGGTACGCGAGCGAGAGGAGCTGCGACAGGCCAGAGTCGTCTTTGAATCTATCTCTGAAGCGATTCTGATAACCGATTCTGAGAGAAAAGTGATCTCTGCTAATCCTGCCTTGGAAATTATCACTGGATTCACCATTGATGAAATCAAGGGGCGCGATCCGGATGAGTTTCTTCACGCTCGTCGTCATAAAGACCACTTTTCACCCAAGCTCCTTGAACAAGGTAATCATTTCTGGAGTGGTGAAGTAGCCTGCAATACCAAATCTGGTGAGCGTTTTCCGGCCTGGGAACATATTTCTGGCGTATTTGATGACGATGGCATGGTCACCAATTATGTATTTACTATTTCAGATATTGGCGAGCTTCGCCGCGCTGAAAAGAACCTGCAGAGAATGGCGTTTCTTGATTCCCTGACCGGTGTCGGAAATCGCGTTCACCTTGAACGCACGTTGAGTGAATATCTGCATGCACAGCGTAACTCAGCGGAACCTGTGGCTGTGCTTTATATCGACCTTGACGGTTTTAAGCTCGTTAATGACACCTTAGGGCATGCTGAGGGAGACCGATTATTGCAGATTATTGCCGAGCGATTTGTCAGCTCGGTAAGGGAAGACGATACGGTTACTCGTGTTGGTGGCGATGAGTTCGTCATTGTAGTACCGCACTTCAGCGACCATGAAGGGCTGCGTGTAATGGCGAATAAATTGCTTAGAGCAGTCGCTGAACCTATCACATTATCCCGTGAAGTCGTCGAGGTTTCTGCCAGTATTGGTGTTGCCATTTCAGGTGGAGAGCTGATCACCCATGAAGATGTGATTACGGCTGCTGACACAGCCTTGATGCATGCGAAAAGCGCGGGCAAGAGTTGTTTTAAGTTTTATGATTTTGAACTGGCGATGGTTTCGGTTGAGCGAAACCGCATCGAACGCAATATTAAAGATGCGCTGAACAGTAACGAAATCTGTGTTGAGTTTCAGCCCCTGGTCGATGTCGTTAATGGGCGGGTCTATGGGGCCGAAGCCCTGTGCCGTTGGTATAGCCATGATCTTGGGGTGATTCCTCCAGAGCGGTTTGTCCCCATTGCCGAGCAGAGTAATGTGATACTTGAGTTAGGTGAAAAGGTATTAACTGAGAGCTTCAGGCAGCTGCATCAATGGCGGCTGCAAGGCCTCACGGAGCTTGTTGTATCCGTCAATGTTTCTGCTCGTCAGCTATCGGATAAAAACTTTCCTTCAATTATCAGTTACCTGCTTAAAGAACATGACGTGCCAGCGGATAGAATCGAATTAGAAGTTACCGAGACGGCAATTCAGAATAATAAACACGCCAAGCAGCAGCTTGATCAACTCCGTGCACTTGGTATTCGCCTTGCTATCGACGATTTTGGTACAGGGTATTCATCATTAAGCCGTCTGAAATCCTTGCCTTTCGATCGCGTAAAAATCGATCGAAGCTTCGTTATGGATTTGCCCAACAGTGAAAGTGACATTGAGATCTGCAAAGCTATCTTTGCGCTTTGCGGCGTTCTCGGCATGAACGTGACGGCCGAAGGTATTGAGAATGAAAATCAGCTAAATACCCTTCGCCAGATGGGCTGTGGCTGTGGTCAGGGCTTCTTGTTTGGCCGCTCTATGGCTTCTCAGCGATTCGTAGAATGGGTGAAAGGTTTTGAATTAAATAACGGCTGAACTATCGGTTGTCTGGCGCTAGAATAAATAAAACCTCTGAACATACAGAGGGCGTTGACAACCGGAGCAGTGAGAATGAACCCACATCAGGCCGGCCTGTTTGAAGAGCCGGGTCGCAGTAGTCAGTATCTGGAATATCAATTTCGCTCGGCAGCTGATGCCGATTTGCGCCAAGCTCTTTCTCGGGCACTAAAGCCTGTTGATGGTGCGCGTATCATGGTCGCATTCAATCAGGCCTCCTGGAAGCGCTTAGGCCCAGGCTGGACACCCTCAGGACTATGTGACTTTACGGCGCAGTATTCCTCCAAAGGGCACGTTATGCCAGCGTCGCAGCGCGACATGTTCATCTGGGTTGTCGGCGAAGATCGCGGTGACGTAATGAATGCCGTAGTTCAAGTTACCGAGGCTCTGTCCGACGTCGCAGATCTGGAGCTCGATCTGGATGGGTACAAAACCCGTGATGCACGAATTCTTACTGGCTTCGTTGATGGTACCGGAAACCCCGGAACGGCAGAGAAAAAGCGTGCGGCAGCGCTTATTCCTGAAGGGGAGCTGGGAGCAGGTGGATCGTTTGTCCTCGGACAGAAATGGACACACAGATTGCAGGAATTTCTGAGTCTGAGTGTAAATGCCCAGGAAAACGTTATTGGCCGCACCAAAGAGACGAATATCGAACTCGAAGGAACGGCGCTGCCGCCTGAATCGCATGTCGGGCGCACTGACATTGACGTCGACGACGTACCGATGAAAATGTATCGCCGTGGTACGCCTTACGGTGGTGGAGAGGACAAGGGGCTTTATTTCCTCGCGTTTGCCTGCGACATGGATCGCTTTGTGAGCGTGATCGATAGCATGCTGGGTAAGGACGACGGAATCACAGATGCCATGATGGATTTCAGTGACGCATTGACCGGTTCATACTGGTTTATGCCGTCGCAGGTGGATCTGGATACAATGTTGGCGGGGTGACCGCCGATAGCCAGCTTGTCTGGCTAACGGCGACCCCGGAGGGTATCAACCGTTAACCGGGGTTCCCCACAGGTCATATTCGTCGGAATGCTCGATATCAACCTCAAGGAAATCCCCCGGCTGGCAATCGAAGAACTCGTTCAGGTAAACCATGCCGTCGATGTTGGGCGCGTCGGCGATTGAGCGGCCAATCGCACCTTCGTCATCGACTTCATCAATAAGCACAGTCATGCGGGTACCGACTCTTCGGGCCAGCTTACGCGTGCTGATTTCCTGCGCTTTTTCCATAAAGCGGTCATGACGCTCCTGCTGAATGTCTTCTGGCACATGGTCAGGCAGGTCGTTCGCTTTCGCGCCCTCGACGGGGCTGTACTTGAAACAACCAACACGATCGAGTTCTGCTTCTTCGAGCCAGTCGAGGAGCATCTGGAAGTCTTCTTCGGTTTCACCGGGGAAGCCGACAACGAAGGTCGAGCGCAGCACAAGCTCCGGGCAGATTTCGCGCCACTTCTTGATACGCGCCAGTGTGTTTTCGGCGTGCGCAGGGCGTTTCATCAGTTTCAGAATACGCGGACTTGCGTGCTGGAACGGGATATCCAGATACGGAAGTATCTTTCCGTCCGCCATCAGCGGAATCACGTCGTCTACGTGCGGGTAAGGGTAAACATAATGCAGGCGTACCCAAACTCCCATCTTGCCGAGCTCTTCACAGAGGTCGAGCATCTTGGTTTTTACCGGCTTGCCATCCCAGAAGCCCGTGCGGTACTTCAGGTCGACACCGTACGCGGAGGTGTCCTGAGAGATCACGAGTAGCTCTTTGGTGCCTGCATTGACGAGGCGTTTCGCTTCTTCCAGTACATCGCCGATAGGACGACTGACATGCTTCCCGCGCATATCCGGGATGATGCAGAAGGTGCAGCTGTGGTTACAGCCTTCTGAGATCTTCAGGTAAGAGTAGTGGCGAGGTGTCAGCTTCACACCTTGGGGCGGAACCAGATCCGTAAACGGATTATGTTCGGTTTGCTTAGGTGACCATTCATGAACTGCGGTCATGACCTCTTCGTAGGCTTGTGGGCCTGTTACTGCGAGAACACCGGGGTTCTTTTCTTTGATCAGCTCAGCATCGGCGCCTTTACCCATACAGCCAGTCACAATCACACGACCGTTTTCGTTCATGGCTTCATTGATGGCGTCGAGAGATTCCTGTTTGGCAGCATCGATAAAACCACAAGTGTTTACGACAACGACATCTGCGTTGTTGTACTGGTTTACTACGTCATAGCCGTCAAGCTTGAGTTGGGTCAGGATGCGTTCGGAGTCCACCAGGGCTTTCGGGCAGCCGAGAGACACGAATCCTACTTTGCCGCTGCCTGGAATTGCATCGCCTTCACCGACACTTGGATTTGAGGGGTGGTCTGTCATGGTGTGTACCTTCGCCGCCGGGGTAATTATCTCAGGGCGGCGATTGTACCTGATTAGTGAGGGGCTTTGGAGGCTGTCACTATGTCTTCCGGGTGAGCCAGTTCAGTGCAGTTGCGGCCGTTTTCTTTTGCCCGGTAAAGGGCATCATCGGCTCGCTTGAGAAGATCGTTGAAATTCTCATCATGATCCGACAGTTCTGCCGCGCCAATGCTTACGGTAACAGGGATAGAGGAGGGCATGAGCTCAGATATCTGGTGGCGCATTACCTCGGCTTTGTAGTGTGCCTGATTCAGCGAGCAGGGTTCCATCAGTACGATAAACTCTTCGCCACCAAAGCGTGCGACGGTATCTTCAGTGCGGCATTGGCGCTGGAGGAGCTCTGATACCTGCTCGAGAATCTGATCACCGGCAATGTGTCCATGGGTGTCATTGATTTTTTTGAAGTGATCAAGGTCGATAATCAGCGTGGTCAATGGTGTGTTATGACGACGCGCACGCGCAATTCGCTGGTCGACCATTTCCAGCATGTAGTGGCGGTTGTACAGGCCGGTGAGTTGATCGTGCATAGCCAGCTGCAACAGACGATCCTGCTGGCGCTTCAGTGTTACGTGAGTATCAACGCGGGCAGACAGAATTACCGGACGAATGGGTTTGGTGATGTAATCAACGGCGCCGATTCGCAGACCAAGCTGTTCGTCTTCGATGTTGTCGCGGCCGGTAACAAAAATGACGGGAATGTCCCGGGTTTCGCTCATGTCTTTGAGTTCGCGGCAGGTTTCGTATCCAGAGATGCCGGGCATTTCGATATCAAGGAGGATGAGGTCTGGTTTGTGCCGGAGTGCCATATCAAGACATTGCTGTCCGCTCGTCGCTGTCTTGACACGATAACGCTCCTGAAGCACCGCGGCCATAACGCGGATATTCGACGGCGAGTCGTCAACGATCAAAACAGTGGATAACGGAATTTCATTAGGCATTCTTATAGCTCTCGGTTATCTGCTGAAGCAGTGACTTAATCCTAGACTGAGCTTTTGCGTTTTCAAATGCTGTGATCTCGTGCGCAAGCTGCCCCAATTCTGCCTCGTAATACGCATTCCCAAGGGGTTTAAGCATGAATTCAAGACTCTTCTGACTAATGTAGTCGTTTTGTTCCAATGCGTGATTTATTGCAACCAGTCGTTCTCTCAGGCCAATTAGTGGTGTAGGGGCTTCGGCTTCGTTACTTGTTTCTACCAACTCGGTCAGTCGTGCTGTTTCTTCATGCAGCTCATCGAGTAGCATCTCTGCTGTTTCAGTGTTACCGGTGCGTATATCCTGATCCAACTTTGAGGCGACTTTTTGTATGGCGACCAGCCCGAGGTTACCAGCGACCCCTTTGAGGTTGTGTGCCACCTCCCTGAGAGCTTCGTAGCGACCACCATCAAGCAGTTGCGTCATCTCCGAGAGGCGCACAGGCTGCTCACTGCGGAACATATCAATCAGTTGGTTCAGAAGCTTCTCGTTACCCACAACGCGCTTGAGAGCTTGCTGGCGGTCCCAGATCATTTCACCGGTTTCTGGCTGGCTTTTAATGACGACAGCTCTGTCGCTCACTGTAGAATCCTGGCTTCCGTCATCTGCCAGCAACCATCGTTCAAGCATGGAGGTCAGTAAACCCGGGTCTACAGGCTTTGCCAGGTAGTCATTCATACCAGACGCAAGGCAGCGCTCTTTGTCGCCAGTCATGGCGTGTGCTGTCATGGCGATGACAGGGGTACTCTGGTGTTGGTCGCCGGCGCGTCCGTGTCGTAGAGCCCGCGTTGCCTGATAGCCATCCATTACAGGCATCTGGCAGTCCATAAGAATGAGGTCGAATGGAGTTTCTTCTGAGCTGATTTTCTGAATAGCCTCTTCACCATTTTCAGTGACCACTACTTTAATACCCAAAGCGGTGAGCATTTCTTCTGCGACAAGTTGATTTACGCGGTTGTCTTCGACAAGCAGCACTCGTTTGTCCCGAAAGGTGGGTTTATTGTTCGGTACGTCCGCATTGCCGGTATGATCGAACTCTTTGCGCGTATGGAAGTATTCGACGAGATTGAGTACGTTCAACGGCTTTAGTACATGGCCATGGAGTCTGCCGGACTCGAGAACCCGTTCTGACTGGCGGAAGCTTACCGGTACCATCAAAACTCTGAGTGCTGTATCCATGGCTGGTAGCTGAGCTAATGCTTCAGAACTGTCTCTCCAGTCTTCACCGGGAATATTGCTGCTCAAAATGAGAAGGTCGACGCTGTCTGGGTCGCCTATCAATATTTCTGATGCGTCGGCCGTTGAGCCGACGGCATCGACTCTGGCTCCCAGTGCTTCCAGGTTCTTCCGGGTAATCTCACGCGATTTCGGGTTATTAATAATAGCCAGTACACGAGTGCCATTGAGGCCGGGAAGCGGGGTAGCACCTGGGGCAATATCGAGCTGAATCGTGGCGGTAAAGGCGCTGCCCACCTTTGGGGTACTTTCAACTGAAACCGAGCCCTTCATCCGTTCACACAGGTTTTTCACGATGGCCAAACCAAGGCCGCTGCCGCCAAACTCTCTGGTGGTCGACGAATCGACCTGATTGAAGGCGTTAAAAAGGTTCGCGCGCTTGGTTTCGTCGATACCTATGCCGGTATCTTTGACTGTGATTGATAACTGCCATTTGTCATCAAGTAACACCTGCTCAAGTGATACTGTTACCTCGCCCTCACTGGTGAACTTAATCGCGTTGCTTAACAGGTTAACAAGTATCTGGCGGACCCGGCCGGGATCTCCAATGACTACATTGGTGTGTAGCTGGGAGGTGTCGACCAGAAGTTCGACGGCTTTTGTTTCTGCCTGGCTGGCGAGAGACTCTGTCGCAGCGGTCAGTACGCTATTGAGTTCGAACTCGATGGATTCAAGTTCAAGCTTATTTGCTTCGATTTTTGAGAAGTCGAGAATGTCATTAATCAATGCGAGAAGAGACTGCGCACTGTTTTGGGCAATTCGAATCCGGTTGAGCTGATCATCGGTTAGTGGCGTGTCCTTGAGAAGGTTGAGCATACCCAGAACGCCATTCATCGGAGTGCGGATTTCATGGCTCATAGTCGCAAGGAAGTCGCTTTTCGTCCGCGCAGCACTTTCCGCTTCACGCTTCGCCGCCAACAATGCAAGCTCGCTCTCTTTCTGCTGAGTGACATCGCTGGTCATGCCGACCACCCGCGAGCCTTGCGAATGCTCATCGTCCAATATCACCGCAGCAGAGCGGACATGGCGCTCCTTACCGTCGGCGCGAACAATTCTGAATTCATAATCGAATGGCTTTTTATGCTCGATGGCGTCTTTGAGTCGGGTCACCACCCAGTCGTGGTCGTCTGGATGAATGAAGGATTCCCACTCTTTAATGCTGGGAGGTGTGACGTCAGGGGCGATACCGTACAGCTCGCGCATACCGGCGTCCCAGGCCATCTCGCCGGTTGTCAGGTTGTGCTCCCAGATGCAGATGCCAGCAGACTCAGTCGCCAGCTGGATTCTCTGGTGACTGATGTTGATCTCTGTCTGCGCCAGTTTGTTTTCTGTAATGTCGAGGTGGGTTCCGATCATTCGCAGTGGCTGACCGTCGTCGTCCCACTCAACAACGCGTCCTGTGTCGTGAACCCAGACCCAGTGACCGTCTTTATGCCTCATTCTCGCTTCGCATTCGTAGCGTTTCAGTTTGCCTTCCCAGTGTTGTGCAAGGAGCTCGCCGGAGTGTTCGAGGTCGTCTGGATGGCATGCATCAAGCCAGGTATCGATCGATACTGGTGCCAGCTCATCGAGTGTGTAGCCAATAATGTTGGCCCAGCGTTCACTGAAAGAGGTTTCTCCGGTTTTGACGTTCCAGTCCCAGAAGCCAACGGCCGTCGATTCAATCATTAGCTGATTGCGCTGAGCCTCCTCGCGTTTCTCGGTTTCCTGTTCCCGTTCTTCAGTGATGTCCTGAAAAGAGCCAAACAGACGGGTACAAGTCCCGTCTACCATCACAGGCGCGCCTAATGCGCGAGCCCAGATTCTGCGACCTTTCGCTGTTTTCAGCGGTAATTCGAGATCCCAGCTTTTACCTGCTTCAACGGCGCTTGCGATTGCTTCGCGGAGGCGCTCTTTTGCTTCATCGCCATCGTAAAAGTCGATGCCGTTATCGACAGTCGGGATGAAATCATCGTCTACCTCGTGAATAAGGCGGGTGACTGGAGTCCAGTAGAGATTTTCCGTAGTAAGGTCGAGTTCCCAGCCACCAATACGAGCTTGCTTACTGACGGCATCCAGTAACAGACGATCCCGCTCCAGTTCATTATCGGTTTCTTCGCGAGCAAGCTCGTCGCCCATCCACTTCGCAAATAATTGAATCAGCTCAATCTCGCCGGTGCTGAAAGCGCGTGATCGCGGCTCCGGGCCCGAGAAATTAATTGTGCCGTACAGCTTATCTTTGAGAAACAGGGGGGCGGCGAGATACGACTCAAGACCAAAATTGGCGTAAGCAGGGTGATGCTGGGTTTCGCTATCGCCCACATGGTGGTGCGCGACCGCATGACAACCAGCGATAGTTTCAGAACAATAGGTATTACCTAGCTGAAAGTTATCACCGGGCTTAAGTGCGTTTTCAGGGTTCAGAGTGAAGCGCACTGTATATTGTTCATCAACGATGTGACTGATGATGCCAATCGGCAGGTTGAATATCTCACAGCCCAGACGAAGGATTCGCTCAGCTTTAGTGTCTATGGTTGCCTGGCGGTCAGAAGTAATTTCATGCAAACGGCGCATTGCGTCCAGAGTGCGGTGCTGGTCTGTGACGTCGGTGCGCAGGGCCACGTAACCCGTGATTTCACCGGTTTCATCGCGTTGGGTAGAAATGGTCGTTTCTACCCAGTAGAGCTCACCGGTCTTACGACGATTGCAGATTTCTCCACGCCAGATGTCGTTATCGGCGAGTGTGTCGAACATTTCTTCGAAAAATTGTCTGCTGTGATGACCGGAGTTCACCATGTGATGAGTGCGGCCAATTAACTCTTCGCGTTCGTAGCCACTGATGTCGCAGAACAGGTCATTAACGTATTGAATGCGGCCTTCCTTGTCTGTGATGGCAACGATCGCGTGTTGATCCAATGCGTATTTCTGCAGTAACCAGTGATCTCCCGGTAGTGTATCGGGGACGCTGGGAGTGGGGTGAGGCATGCCTGCTCCGTGGTAGAAAGTATAATCCGCTTTCAAGTATAGTCAGTTCACAGGTAAGCGCAGGGCGAATCCAGGCCTTTTCGCCAACATTTCTGATAACAAGGAGTCTTAATATGCGTGGTAGTTTGCTGCTGGTTGGTATGGTCGTGGTTTCGGCTGTTCTGCCGGTGCACGCGGGGAAAGTGTATGTCTGTAAATCAGCAGCGGGCGAGACCCTGTTCTCACAGACGCCATGCCCGTCAGAATACTCGGTGAAGGAAGAACGCCAGGTCGATACCAGTAAGCCATCGAGGGGTGCTTCTGAAGCAGAGTTGCAAGGGATGGCTGATGAGCTTTCCCGCAGTAATGACAAAATTCGTGTGCAGCGTGACCTGAAAAATGCGAAGAAGAAGCTTAGCGACCTGCAACAGGAACGTGAGCGCATGATCAAAGAAAAATCCGAGCTGGCGAAGTCTATTGCTGGCCCGAACGCTCGCAACCGTGCACAAGCCATCGTCGATGAGATGAAAACCGGCGCGGACCGTTATAACGAGCAGATACGCCTGCAAAGAGAGAATATCTCAGGGTTAGAAAAGCGCTTGTCGGAAATTAACGAGGCGTCTGACTCCGCCAAGCAGGAGCTTGACCGCTCGCAAATGGCGATCTGAGTAAATGCCCGAGCGTCCTCTGGTCTGGCTACTGTCAGCATATCGTTCCGAAAGTCACGCCAGTTGGGTTAACTGGCTCTCGAATCAGCAGGACTGCCCTGTGCGGCTTCGAATCTTCGAACTTCCTGGCCGCTACTTCCGCTGGCGTATCCGCGGTAACCCTTTGTCGTGGATGGCAGAATTTCGGGACGCACTCCAGGAAGAGAGCCCCCATCATATTCTCGCAACATCCATGGTGGATATTGCCACCATCAAAGGTATGCACCCTGAACTCGCAGGTATTCCTGTCACTCTGTATTTCCACGAAAATCAGTTTGCTTACCCGGTAGGTGACCGTCAGCACTCGTCGATTGATCCCCAGATGGTTCAGTTATACGGAGCGCTGTCGTCTGAACGCTGCCTGTTTAATTCGCGTTTTAACCTGGAATCCATGCTGAAGGGAGTTACAGAGCTTCTGCGTAAATTACCTGACGCCACTCCCGACCATGTTGTTGATGAGTTACGAGCGAAGAGTTCGGTTTTACCTGTCGCTGTCGAGACAGTAAATACTGATACGATTCCAGCGCAAACAGGCACGATGCCGATGATTCTCTGGAATCACCGCTGGGAATACGACAAGCGTCCGGATCGATTCGAAGCAGTGCTTGATACGTTAGCTAATCGCGGCGTAGATTTTCAGTTGGCGCTGTTGGGGCCGCGACCTGAGAAGGTGCCGGGCGAACTGTCTGCGATACGTGAGAAGCACGCCGCACGGATTGTTGCCGATGGTATGGTGCCGCGGGCTGAGTATGAAACCTTATTAAAGCGTGCTCGGGTTGTGATCAGCACAGCGGATCATGAGTTTCAGGGGCTATCGATGATTGAAGCCGTGAGTGCTGGCGCAACGCCTGTAGTCCCTGACGCGTTATGCTATCGCGAACAATACCCAGGCCGCTTTCGATATACGCCCGGTAATATTGAAGAAGCCGCTGATCGAGTGAGCGACGCACTTCAGCACAGTAGCCCGGTGGATATTTCTCGTTGGACCGCGAGTCACACGGGCGAACTATGGCGTAATTTAATGATTTACTTCAGTCTGCCTGTAGGGGCTATTGAAGACACGAATGGAACAGCAGCATGGGATTTTTACACTGGCTGACGCCAGGGTTTCTTTTCAGCCAACTCAATGCAATTGATGAAGAGCGTAAACCGGCCAGTTTATCGCCTGCGGAAGAAGCGAAAGAGCGTATACGTGTCTGGCAGATTATCGGTATTGCCTGTGTGTGTCTGCTTCTGGTGCATTACGGAAAATACAGCAGTAACCTGACCGCGCTGGTGAAGTGGTTTTCCGAAGTGATGTCTGATCCCTCGATATATCGTGACTATCATCGTTACGAATACCGCGAATTACTGGGATATATCTGGTGGGGCAGCATTAACCTCCTCGGATTTCTTATTATCCCAATGCTGGCCATACGCTGGTGGTTCAAAGATTCACTGAGTGAGTATGGCTGGCAGTGGGGCAGCGTTCATCACCACTGGCGTGGCTATGTTTTGTTAGCATCGCCGATTCTCGTGTTTGCAATCATCGCCAGTTTCGGTGATGACTTTTCACAGCATTATCCCTTTTATAATCAAGCCCATCGAAGCTGGTTTGACTTGCTGAGCTGGGAGGTTATTTATGTCCTTCAGTTTATTGCCGTTGAATTCTTTTTTCGCGGATATCTGGTAAATGGCCTGAAACGCCAGTTTGGTAGTCTGTCGATTGCGGTGATGTGTTTGCCGTACCTGATGCTGCACTTCCCGAAGCTATGGCCGGAGTCCTTCGGCGCGATTCTGTTCGGCTTTTTTCTCGGTGTACTTGCTCTTATGTCACGGTCGATTTGGGGTGGTGTTCTGGTGCATGTGTCTATCGCATTGATGATGGATGTAGCAGCCCTTCTGCAAACCAAAGGGCTACCCCAGCAGTGGTAGAAAGACCGGCGCTTCAGCGCCCGTTAATGTCATCCAACCTTGCCAGAAATGTCTGCATGATTTTCTGATAAAGTGCCGTACCTTCATGAAGGTCTTCAACGCCTTTGTCTATGCTTGGGTTGTCGTTGACCTCAATGACAACGACCCGATCACCGCTGGATTTCAGGTCAACCCCATAAAACCCATCTCCCATACAGCGCGCTGCTTTTAATGCGGTTTTGATGACTTTTTTAGGCACATCATTAATAGCAAAGGCATCAGCATTCCCAGAACTGTTCGATTTTGATCGGGCACTGTGGTTGTAAATCTGCCAATGACTTTTGGCCATAAAATACCGGCAGGCATAGATGGCTTCACCATTCAGAACACCAATACGCCAGTCGTACTCGGTTGGCATAAATTTCTGCAGTAAGAGCAAGGCAGAGCGTTGACCAAGGCGACTGATACACTCTTGTAGCTCCTCCCGTGTTTTTGCTTTTTCTACACCAATTGAGAAGGCGCCGTCTGGTACTTTCACGATGATCGGAAGTTCCAGCTCTTCGATGAGGTGGTCGATGTTATAGTCTTGCTGAGTCATCAATAGCCGCGTTTCTGGTGTGTCTACCTGATGCAGTTGCAAGCACTCGTGGAGGTAGACTTTGTTAGAGCAGCGCATAATGTCGCGAGGGCTGTCGATAACGACGAGCCCAGCATTTTCAGCCTGTTGTGCAATACGATACGTGTGATGATCGACGTTTGTCGTTTCACGGATAAAGAGTGCATCGTATTCTGCAATTCTATGGGCTTCTTTCCAGGTGATCAGCTCAACGTTTAAACCAATGTCTTTACCGGCTTTTTCAAATGCAGTTAATGCGCCTTTATTGGAGGGCGGCAGCTGTTCTTCCGGGTTGACCAGAATCGCCAGGTCGTACTTATAACGCTTATTGATGCGCTTGAGTCGCCATATCTTCGAACTGAACGTATCCAGAGATTCGGCAAATCGGGTCTGGTCACTGTCATTGAGTTCGTTAATTGCAACGACGTTTAACGAGCCGATGATCCACAGGTTTTCGTGCACTCTCTGGAGCACCGCGTCAAACACAGGGAAGGCGAATGTCTCGAACAGTTTTCGGGCAACTGGCTTAAGAGAAGTGTTATCTGTTTGTCCGAAATATACGCGCAGGGTTACCTGATCCGCGTTTCTTTTGTTTGAGCGCCGGTCGGCTTCGAGAACGCGGCTGGTCTTTGTGGGCAGCGGCTGTCCTTGCTCGAAATTGTTTAATTCACGAATGGCACGAACACCGGGAAACACCTGGCCACCGCGAGCCTCAGCGAGAAGTGAGCCGTAGTAACCAGTACTCAGATAAGAGTAATCAGAGCATAGGTTAATGACGTAGCCGCGAGCCTCGGTCTGCCCAGCCAGAAAGTCACCAATGGTTATGACCTGACGGGTTGGGTAGTAGGGCTGCCAGTCACTGAGCTGGTCAACGAGTACGAGCAGTGGCTTCATGTATTGGTGACTCTTTGTGTATTAGAAAATGAAAAACCTGAGCCAGATGATAGTTCTCGCTGGCGTATCACAACATCAAGTTTTTCTTCTCGTCTGGAGTGATATTTCTCGTGAGCACAGCCGTAGCGATTCGCTGTGTTCAGTTCTACTATGCGCCTTCAGATTGCTGTTTCATTTTTAGGTTCAGTATATGACGTTTCGTTTAGCCACATCGGCAGATGTTCCCGCGTTATCGGCTATTGAAGAGGAGGCCTTTCCGGGCGACCGGCTGACGCCTCGTCGTTTTCGCCATTTCATTCGCTCCAGCCACTCTGAGTTATGGGTACATGAAGACGAAAATGGTCTTCAGGCGTACATCCTGGTGCTGTTCCATCGTGGCACTTCGTTGGCGAGGCTGTATTCCATCGCGGTTTCAGCTAGGGCACGAGGGCGTGGACTTGCGCGTCAGCTACTGGATCATGCTGAGGCTCAGGCCATGCTCCGCGGAGTATTTTTCATGCGCCTGGAGGTTCGTGATGATAATGAGGGCGCTCTGTACCTCTATGAATCTACCGGGTATCGGAGAATTCGCTTCCTGCCCGGTTACTACGAAGACGGCAGTGCGGGCTGGAGACTGGAGAAACACCTGAGCACGATGCGTGTCGTTCCTCAGGAGTTGCCTTTCTACGGTCAGACAACGCCTTTTACGTGCGGTCCGTCAGCGTTGATGATGGCGATGCGCAGTCTACAGTCAGAGTTTCAGTTGTCGCGTCTTTGTGAACTGAATATCTGGCGGGAGGCGACAACCATTTACCTGACGACTGGCCATGGAGGTTGCTCTGCTCAGGGGCTGGCTCTTGCAGCTCAGACGCGCGGGTTTGATGCCAGCATCTGGGTGTCGGATGAGTCAGTTCCCTTTATTGAGGGCGTACGGAATGAGCATAAACGTGAAGTTCTGCGCCTTGTCAGTGATGACTTCAGTCAGCGCTGCGAACGTGCGGGGATATCCTCGGAGGTGTCGCAGTTTACGGTCGAAACACTCCGAGAGGCTTTGAAATCCGGCCATCGTATTCTGCTCTTAATCAGTACGTACCGGATGAACCGGAACAAGGCACCGCACTGGGTGTGGTTGGTCGCGATAGATGAAGATTTTGCTTACATCAATGACCCTGATGTCGATGATACGCTGGATCAGGCGGCGGTCGATAATATCTATGTGCCTGTGAGTCTGGAGAATCTGGCGGCGATGTGTCAGTACGGCAGCCGCCGTTACATGGCTGCTGTCTTGATATCGGGAGCTGGACGTCCTTTGTAGAAGCCGCCTGACGATAGGTTAGTGGCTGGTATGGATATACGGCTCAGTTTTGCTGGCGTCCACCCTGTCATCCAGTTCTGGTGCGCGCTCAGCTCGAAGCGCTACCCAGGCGGCTACGTCTTCCCGCCACTCTTCTGCCGGGCGCAACTCTGGTGCAGCCAGAAGTTTCGCTTCGGTACCGCGCGATGCGAATACGACAATGTCCTGAACTTTGTATGCTCTCATAGCCATGATAATTACCTCCGGGAGGGGTTATAACAAAGCTGGGATGAGACAGCCAGATCAATCCCGCCTGAACGGCAGTCTTTCTGAGGCGGCAGCGGCATATTCTTCAATGTACGCCGCTTCCTCTCGTGTGAACCTGCCAATAGCGTCGTGCAATTCCGGATGTGCC
This sequence comes from Thalassolituus sp., assembly GCF_984348125.1. Lineage (NCBI taxonomy): Bacteria > Pseudomonadati > Pseudomonadota > Gammaproteobacteria > Oceanospirillales > Oceanospirillaceae > Thalassolituus > Thalassolituus sp. The sequence continues at coordinate 17,753 of NZ_CFHJLR010000011.1, read as the reverse complement.
AGCCAATGGTAGCTTCGTGTGAACTCGGGGGCGAAGCCACGACTGATCTTGTGTTCTCCTTGAGTACCCGGGTTGAACATACCGAGGTTCTTCTCAATGCAGAACTCAATCCCCTGGTAATAGCAGGCCTCGAAATGCAAGGCATCGTAGTCGCGCAGACACCCCCAGTAGCGGCCATAAAGTGCGTCATCGTCGAAGAAACAAAGGGCAGCAGCGCATGGGCCTTCTTCGTCTACTGCGAGCACCAGCATCATCGAATCTGCCATGGTCTCACGGAGTTGGTGAAAGAAACCGGGCGTAAGGTAAGGATGAGAGCGTCTGCGGTAGTAGGTATCGCAATAGCAGTGGTAGAAGATATCAATCATTTCGGGTGTGATGCCTTCACCTTCGAAGCGTGACACCTTTAAGCCTTGTTCTGTGATCCGGCGGCGCTCCTTTAGCAGGTTCTTACGTTTACGGCTGGCGAACGTTGCCAGAAAGTCGTCAAAAGAGCTGAAGTTATTGTTCCTCCAGATGAACTGGCAGCCTTTTCGTTCCGATGCGCCAGCGTCCGGAGTCAGTTCGCCAGCGGGGAAGTTCATATGCCAGCCACTCAGCCCCTTACTCGAGCAAAAGTCTGATAAGCCCTGGGCCAGGCTTTGGGTGTCCACCGGGGTGGTGCTTAACCATCGTGGGCCCGGAACGGGCGTGAACGGGACGCCTAGCAGAAGCTTTGGGTAATACTGCATGCCATAACTGACGTAGGCCTCTGCCCACTGCCAGTCGAATACGTATTCTCCGTAACTGTGGTCTTTAATATAGGCAGGGAGAACAAGATTGGGAGTCCCGGTGTCATCAAGGCTGATCAGGTGGCTCGGCGTCCAACCTGTCTTTGGCGAGACACAGCCAGTGGCCTCAAGGGCATGCAGGAAGTCATAACGTAGAAATGGCGCCGCGTTATCCGGCAGAAGGGCATCCCACTGTTCCCTCGGGATTGATGAAATAGAGGAAAGGGCAATCAACTCAGACATTAAGGTACCCGGAGTGAATGATAGTGACCTGACACGTATGGCGCTTTATCATGAAAGCAACAACCAGGAGAGATTATGTTCCGCTTAGATGAACGCCTGCAAGCTGACACCGTGTATTTGGGCCGCTTGCCTTTGTGCAAAGTACTTATGATGAAGGATCGCCGTTACCCTTGGGTGATTCTCGTGCCATCCCGCTCTAACGTTTTCGAGTATTACCATCTGAAGAAAGAGGATCGCCTTCAGTTGATGGAAGAATCTGCATTTGTAGCAGAGAAGATGGCTGATCATTTCGCATCTGATTCCATGAACATCGCCGCGCTTGGGAATGTCGTTGCCCAGCTGCATGTTCACCATGTTGCGCGATTCAAATCTGATCCTGCCTGGCCAGGGCCTGTCTGGGGGCATAGCCCTGCAGAAGCTTTTTCTGACGAAGAGCTAAAAGAGCGCTCAGAAGAGATGATTAATTTATTGAACAGCCACTTCATTAACGAGTCTGAAGCAGACGACGATATTCAGGACACTGTGTACTGGTAATAGGTGAATGTGGAAGTATTTCGACGTTATATGAACAACCCGTTACGTAATTTCAATTACTTGATTGGTTGTGAAGAAACTCGACAAGCCATTGCTCTGGATCCTTTGGATGGTGATGCGATGGTGGCTCTGGCAGAAGCGCAGGGTTACACCATCAAATACATTATCAACACGCACGAACATCATGATCATGTCGAGGGTAACCCAGCGGTTGTGGCGGCCACGGGCGCGGAAGTTATTGCGCACCAGAACGCCATGGCCAGAATACCTGATGTGGATCGCGGCGTGGTCGCGGGTGATGTGATCGAACTTGGTTCTCTTAAGCTTCATGTCCTCTTCACTCCTGGGCACACTCCAGTCCATTTGTGCTTGCTTGTAAAACCCGAAAACAATGGCGGAACACCGGTACTTTTTTCAGGTGATACGTTATTCAATGCCTGCGCAGGAAACTGTCGAAATGGTGGTGACGTTGACGAAATGTACGATTCATTTGTGTCACAGCTTATGCCGCTGCCTGACGATACTCTGTTGTATCCCGGGCATGACTACATGAAAAATAACCTGGCGTTCGCATTAACGCGTGAGCCTGAGAATAACGTTGCAAGTGACTGGCAGGCATCGGTTGCAGAGACGGAACCCGACGACATGCCTGTGATGACCATGGGGCAGGAGCGTTTATACAATCCGTTTTTGAGATTACATCACCCAGCTGTCATTGATGGTTTAAAAGCTGAATTTCCACATCTGGGATTAAGTGATCGTGATGTATTCAAAGCATTGCGTAAATTGCGTGACCAGTGGTGAGTTTTTTTCTAGCGCTCAGTCTTTAAGAGCATCGTGTATTTTTTTACGCAATTCCGGCAGTACTTTGCTTTCAAACCAGGGGTTTTTCTTTAACCAGATCTGATTTCTCGGTGATGGATGCGGGAGCGGAAAAAAGGGCGCTTTGGCTTCTGTCGCGTGCACAACGCGCTCGGTCAGTGTTTTATAGTTGTCGTTTAAATACGATTTCTGTGCGTACTGGCCGATCAGCAGAATTAGCTTCAAATCTGACAGATGCTCAAATACCTTCTGATGCCATTGCGGAGCACATTCCTTTCGTGGGGGCATGTCGCCCGATTTTCCTTTACCCGGGTAACATAGCCCCATCGGCATAATAGCTATCTTGTTCTCGTCATAGAATTCGTCATCGGAGAGCTGCAACCACTGGCGCAGTTTTTTCCCGCTAGGATCATTCCATGGAATACCTGTTTCGTGAACACGTGTGCCAGGTGCCTGGCCAATAATTAATATCTTTGCAGTACTGGCGACTTGAATGACCGGATTTGCTCCCAGTGGTAAATCATGGGCGCATAAGTCACAGTTGCGAATTTCGGTCAGCAGATTTTTGAGAGGAATGTCGGGCATAACAAAAGAGGGCCGTAGCCCTCTCTGCGAAGATGTGACTTAAAGAGCCATATCCTTCAGTTTTTTCAGCGGCAGAACTTTTACCTTGGTTGAAGCAGGCTTCGCTGCAACATCCATTGTCTCGCCTGGGCGGAATGGGTTTGGCACGTTTTTACGGGCTTTCTGCGCTGGTTTCTTAACTGTTTTGATCTTCAGCAGACCGGGCAGGGTGAACTCACCAACGGCACGCTTCTTAACGTGGCGCTCGATTACGATACCCAGTTCGTCAAGTACGGCGCTGACTTCTTTCTTAGACAGGCCGGTATTTTCTGCAATTTCGTTCAGAATCTGAGTTTTAGTGAACTTTTCACGAACGGCTGTAACTTTACGGGCCGGTGCGGCTTTAGCTGTCGTTGGTTTCTTTGCTGCCATAGTGGTTTTTCCTTTTCTTGAGTAAGCGGCTGCCCGAAATGCGTAGAGAGATGAGTGCTAACAGGCCCCTCGATTTTTAAGCAAAAAAAAAGGGTTAGCAACCCGCTAACCCCTGTTTTTTTAGGCATAGATCACGAAATCAGCCTAATTTTTTCAACGCCCAGCCAAAGATGTCAGAATAACGCACTGGGAACAGGCGTTGGATGCGATCCATCAGACGAGCATCGCTACCGATCAGAATGCGGCGTTTACCGCCTTTAACGCCTTCCAGAATGGTGTCAGCGGCTTGTGCGGGGGTCGTTTTGGCAATTTTTTCGAAGTGTTTCGCTTGCTGCTCCAGCGTCTGGTTGTCGCCAGTCATACTGGTTTTCATACGACCATTGCGAACGATATTGGTCTTAATGCCGCCTGGGTGAACGGTGGTAACAAAGACGTTGGTGTCTTTCAGTTCCTGGCGCAGTGATTCAGTGAAGCCACGAACTGCAAATTTGGTCGCGTTGTACGCCGCTTGAGTCGGTAGGGCGATGATGCCGAAGATACTTGAGACATTGACGATGGCAGATTCAGGACGCTCTTTCAGCAGTGGCAGGAACGACTTAGTACCGTAAACCACGCCCCAGAAGTTAATGTTGACGATCCACTCCATGTCTTCATAGCTCATACGCTCAACCGTTTCTGACAGAGCAACACCGGCGTTGTTAATGATCATATCGACCTGGCCATGATCCGCTTTTACCTGTTCTGCATAGGCTTCCCACGCACCACGGTCGGCCACGTCGAGTTTCTGCAGGGTCACTTTGCCTGTACCACGCAGGATAGATGCGGTCTCTTCCAGAGCTTCCATGTTAACGTCCGACAGTGCGAGATTAGCGCCCTGCATGCTGAGCTGTTGTGCAAGTGCGCGGCCGATGCCGGACGCAGCGCCGGTGACAACAACGACTTTCTCTGAATAAGACTGCATAACTCGAATACCTTCTGTTGATTGTTATTTCTGTATGGCTGCAAAGCTTACTGTGCCCCCATGCTATCTCAAGGTGTGAAAGTGTCATGGAACAGTGAAATAGTACCCTTACCACCCCTTGCAGACGGTTAACGCGGCTCTCCAGATCCGCTATAATGCGCGGCTTTTACTGACTTGCCGGCGGAACTTTACCGCGCCAGGCGGATTTCGATGACAGGGAAGGGCGTTCAGCGGCCTCCCAGACTGACTTAGGACCGAACGATGCGCACACATTACTGTGGTGATATCAACGAAACACTGATTGATCAGACCGTAACTTTCTGCGGTTGGGTACATCGTCGCCGTGACCACGGTGGCGTCATCTTCCTGGACGTACGTGACCGCGAGGGTCTGGTACAGGTCGTATTCGACCCGGATACCGTTGATGCTTTCAACACCGCTGACAGTGTTCGCTCTGAGTTCGTTGTTCAGATTACCGGTCGTGTTCGTGGCCGCCCTGAAGGCACCACTAACGAAAACATGAAAACCGGCATGATCGAAGTGCTGGGTAAAGAAATCAACGTATTGAACAAGGCAGCAACGCCTCCGTTCCCGCTGGACGGCTATACCGACGTAGGTGAAGACGTACGTCTGAAGTACCGTTACATGGACATGCGTCGCCCTGAGATGCAAGACAAGCTGCGCTTCCGTTCAAAAGTGACTTCAGCTGCCCGTCGCTTCCTGGAAGACAACGGCTTCCTGGATATCGAAACGCCGATCCTGACTCGCGCTACTCCAGAAGGTGCGCGTGATTACCTGGTGCCTAGCCGTACTCACGAAGGTTCGTTCTTCGCATTGCCGCAGTCGCCACAGCTGTTCAAGCAGCTGCTGATGGTGTCTGGTTTTGACCGTTACTACCAGATTGCTAAGTGCTTCCGTGACGAAGACCTGCGTGCTGACCGTCAGCCAGAATTTACCCAGATCGATATCGAAGCGTCTTTTATTAACGAAGACGAAATCATGGGTATGGTTCAGGGCATGATCAAAGACATCTTCGCCAAAGAGCTGAGCGTCGACCTGGGTGACTTCCCACGTATGCCGTTCTCGGAAGCGATGAACAAATACGGCTCTGACAAGCCGGATCTGCGAATCCCAATGGAGCTGGTTGATGTTGAAGAATTCCTGCAGGACATCGACTTCAAAGTATTCGCAGCGCCTGCGAAAGATCCTAAGTGCCGCGTTGCAGCGTTGAAAGTACCAGGTGGTGCTGAGCTGTCTCGTAAGCAGATCGACGAATACACCAAGTTCGTTGGTATTTACGGTGCGAAAGGTCTGGCCTGGATCAAGGTCAACGAAATCGAGAAAGGCGTAGAAGGTCTTCAGTCTCCGATCATCAAGTTCATTGGTGACGACAACACCATGAAGATCATGGAGAAGCTGGACGCTAAGAACGGCGACATCGTGTTCTTCGGTGCAGACAAAACTAAGGTCGTGAACGAAGCCCTTGGCGCACTGCGTTGCAAGCTGGGTGAAGACCTCAACATGTACACCAAAGAGTGGGCTGCTCTGTGGGTTGTTGATTTCCCAATGTTCGAAGAGAACGACGACGGTTCAATGACTGCGCTGCACCACCCATTCACCGCACCAAGCTGCTCGCCAGAAGAACTGGAAAAGGCCCCATTGGAAGCACTGTCACGTGCCTATGACATGGTACTGAACGGCTGCGAACTGGGTGGCGGTTCTATCCGTATCCACGACGAAGCGATGCAGGAAACGGTATTCCGTGTACTGGGTATTTCTGAAGAAGAGCAGCGCGAGAAATTCGGCTTCCTGCTCGACGCGCTGAAGTTCGGTGCGCCACCACACGGTGGTCTGGCATTTGGTCTGGATCGTCTGATCATGCTGTTGACTGGCGCGACCAGCATCCGTGAAGTGATTGCCTTCCCGAAAACTCAGTCGGCTGCGTGTGTAATGACACAGGCACCGGGTGAAGTGAGCAACACGCAACTGCGTGACCTGCACATCAAACTGCGTGAGAAAGCAAAACCAGCGGAATAATCTGCCGGGTTTGTTATTTCCTCTTTAAAGACGGGCGCCCACTCATCGAGTCGGCGCCCGTTTTCTTTTGCAGATCGGTTACAGTCGATCGCCTCGTAATTCAGCGACTTTCTCTTTTAAGTAGCCTGGGCTAGCGTCTTCTGCTTGCACGGTATCTCCGACAACCATATCGATCTTCGACCAGAACCGTTTCGGTAATTGTGTCAGAGCAGGGCGGTCTTTGTGGCTGAAGAAGCTGCCCCACAGTCCGCGCAGTGCCATTGGTATGACTGGGACCGGCGTTTCATCGAGTATCCGGCTGATGCCATTTTTAAACTCGTCTATTTCACCGGTTGTAGTGAGCTTTCCTTCCGGGAAAATACAGACCACTTCGCCAGCTCGAAGCTCTTCAGCGATTCTCTCGAATGCTTTTTCATAGCCTTCAGGGTCGGCTTTTTTGCTGTCGATCGGGATTGCTTTTGCCGTGCGGAAGATAAAGTTCAGTACCGGCATGTTGTAGATGGGCTTAAAGGTAACGAAGCGAACAGGGCGGCGGCATGCTCCTCCAATTAACAGCGCATCTACGAATGACACATGGTTGCACACGAGCACACAGGCGCCTTCATCCGGAATTTTATGCAGGTTTATGTGATTTACCCGGTACATGGTGTGCGTAAGCACCCAGATGATAAAGCGCATCGCAAATTCTGGGATCGTGCGATAAATATAAATAGAGACCAGTGCATTCAGAATCGCGAGGATCATAAAGAACTGTGGTATTGATAGGTCTAGTACGCCCAGAACAATAATCCCTGTGATGGCTGACGCGACCATAAACAGAGCATTCATAATGTTGATCGCGGCGATCACCTGAGATCGGTGCTGAGGTTCAGAGCGTGCCTGGATCATGGCATACAGCGGAACGATGTAGAAACCGCCAAAGACACCGATCATCAGAAAGTCAAAGACGATACGAAGGTTCCACGGTGAGCTTAAAAACTCCCCAGCGTTAATCAGTTCGGTGCCAATGGCGGGTAAGTCCTGCAGGAATAAGTCGATACCAAATATGGTCAGACCAATCGAACCGAGAGGTACGAGGCCGAGTTCTACTTTATGCCCTGACAGACGCTCACATAGCAGCGAGCCCAATGCGATACCAATAGAGAAGGTCGCCAATAAAACCATGACGACACTCTGGTCCCCGCCCAGAAAGTCTTTGGCGAAGCCATAGATCTGGGTCAGGTAGGCAGCACCCAGAAACCAGAACCAGGAGATAGCGAGCACAGCCAGAAAGATACTCTTTGTCTGGCGGGCGTAACCCAGCGTGCGCCAGGTTTCAGTCACCGAGTTGAAGCGAACTTTCTGTGTCGGGTTAGCGGCCGGTGCAGAAGGAATCTGGCGGCTGACCAGATAACCAAGGCAAGACACACTGATAATCACAGCGCTGACCCATATCACTCCGTCTTCTCTGGTGGCGATTACACTGGCGATCAGCGTACCAGTCAGAATGGCAAGGAAAGTCCCCATCTCGACCAGAGCGTTACCACCAACGAGTTCGTGGTTATCCAGGTGCTGAGGAATGATGCTGTATTTTACTGGCCCAAAGAACGCAGACTGTGTCCCCATCAGAAAAAGCAGACACATCAACCCCGCGGTAGCACTGAAGTAAAAAGCACAGGCGCCGAGCACCATAATGACGATCTCAAGTAACTTAATACGTCGTATCAGGTAAGATTTTTCGTATTTATCAGAAAGCTGACCAGCCAGTGCCGAGAATAAGAAAAAGGGAAGAATAAACAGCATCGCCCCCAGGTTATTCATCAGGCTCAGGTCCATCGTGCTGGAAAGCAGACCGAAGGTGATCATCGCCATCAGCGAGTTTTTGTAGACGTTATCGTTGAAGGCGCCTAAAAACTGAGTAAAGAAGAAGGGCGCAAAGCGTCGGCTCTTAAGAAGGCTGAACTGCGAGTGATCACGAGGATCGGGCGTGCCGTTGGGCGTCTGTTGGTCAGACATTAAAACATCCTGTCGTGCGGAAATTTGGTGTACCGAAAATACCACCAGTTCGACGTCAGGCCAAATTACAAAGAAGCCCGCGTTTAAGCGGGCTTCTTTGTGTTCACGTAATGTCGACTTACTTCTGGTAGTCGTAGGCTGAGAACCAGCCTTCTTCTACGTGCTCTTCGTGCTCAGCACCGTCAAAGTAGCTGTAAGCGCTGGTATCACCCTTCAGCTGAATTTCCAGAAAGGCCGTAACCAGCGTACGGAATTTCTTCTTATATTCCGTTTCGCTGTTACCAAACCAGTGGAAGTGGCTACCGCCTGCATACATAGCAAGACCGCGCTCTGTGTTTGGTGAGAGCTCAGAATAGTAGCGTTCAGTCGCGTAGGCCAGTTCGTCGAATTCACTGCCCAGCATCAGAATCGGAGATTCAATCGCTTCGAAATCAACACTGTAAGCGCCTAACCACGGAGCCAGTGCGATCGCGCTGGTGTGCTGGTTGCCCATTTCTTCAGCTGCCAGAATGACGCCGCCACCACCCATGGAGAAGCCCATCAGGTTACGTTTAGTGAGGTCGATCTTGCCTTGCAGTGGGCTGCCTGAGCGTGAGTTCTCGTCTTCGAATTCAGCAAAACCGCCAAACTGCGCGTCGCGCCAGCCCGGTGGAACACCCAGGGTGTTATTAGGCGTCATAGTCAGTACAGCGTAACCATGTGAAGACAGGTGCTCTGCCAGCCATTCCATCTGCTCTTTAGTGTTAGTGAAACCCCCAGTCAACGTCGTTGCTGGGATTGGGCCACCGCTCAGGTCGCAAGGGTAGGTCATACGCGCTGACGCGTAGCCGTCATTCTCGAGATTTGCTTCATATGAGCAGATCTCGAAGTCCCCCGGCACACCCAGAGCCTGGCCTTCTGGTGAAGGATCAGGATCACCGCCGCCAAAGCAGCCAGCGAGCGCAATTGATGCCGTGAGAGGAAGGGCGCGGAATACGCTTTTCAGAGATACAGACATGTCGTTTACCTTTAGTTATTTTTGTAAGGAACGACTCCAGAATATCAATCTGGACTGGGCAGGCTCGTCATATGTGGCCATGAAAAGCTATTTGGACGCAGGAGTCCTAACTATGGCCATATTTGAATGGTCGGTGTTTCTGGGGCACAAAAAAGCCCGCGTTAAGCGGGCTTAGAAGGGTCGATGTGTGCGTTACTTCTGGTAGTCAAACGCTGAGAACCAGCCGTTTGCTACGTGTTCGTCGTGCTCAGCGCCTTCAAAGTAGCTGTAGGCTGAGTCGTCGTCTTTCAGCTGAACTTCCAGGAAAGCAGTCACGAGTGTACGGAATTCTGCCTTCTCGTCCTGGTTGCCAGAACCGAACCAGTCGTAGTGACTAGCACCGGCAAACATGGCCAGGCCACGTTCAATATTGCTTGGCAGCTGCGCGTAGAAGTCTTCGGTGTAGTAAGCGAGTTCATCTTCTTCACTACCCAGCATCATGGTTGGTACTTTGATGCCGTTATAGTTGACGTTGTTATCGCCTAACCAAGGTGCAAGTGCGATGACGCTGGCTGGATCTTCACCCATGTCAGCGGCTGCCAGCAATACGCCTCCACCGCCCATAGAGAAGCCCATGATGTTGCGCTTATCCAGGTTGATCTTGCCTTGCAGCGGGCTGCCAGCACGGTTGTTTTCATCTTCAAGCTCAGCAAAGCCGCCCAGCTGTGCACTGCGCCATACCGGTGGTTGGCCAAAGCGGTTGCTTGGAGTCATGGTCAGAACAATATAGCCGTGGCTGGTCAGGTGCTCAGACAACCACTCCATCTGCTCTTTTGAATTGGTAAAGCCGCCGGTCAGAGTTGTCGCCGGGAATGGACCTGCGCTCAGATCACATGGGTAGGTCATCCGGGCTGACGAGTAACGGCTGTTCTCCAGGTTGTTCTCGTAGGAACAGATTTCATAATCACCTGGGTTAGTCAGAGCCTGGCCTTCTGGGGCCGGATCTGGATCTCCACCACCGAAGCAGCCTGCCAGAGCGACAGAAGCAGCGAGTGGAAGAAAGCGGAGCGTGGACTTGAATGAAACAGACATATATTCACCTGTGTTGTTTTTATTCTTAGTGAGTACAGGGTACCAAGCTGATTGAGCCTTTCACGCACTATTTTTACAAACGTTCACAGGTGGAACGAAATGTCCTATTCGTGTCCATTTATGGTACGCAAAGCCGATTTCGGCTCATAATTTATGGCTGATCCGGGTGAAACGTTCAGGCGATTGCCTTTCTGTTTCGCTCAATACCTTTGCTGCTGAACTGCTCTCTTTTAAGTGGTAATCCAGCCAGGCAAGCGTCAACTCGATGTAGCTATCACGGTTTGTTGTGATCTCTGGTCGGTACCACTGTTGGTGACGGCCATTCTCATACACAGCAATAAAGCGCTGAGCCGTAGATGCTTCTACGTGCTGGTATATTTCCTCGATGGATTCGTTCGTAACCAGCAAGTCCTTAGCGCCAGCCAGGATCATAGTCGGAGCGGTAGGGGATACGTTTCGTTGTTCTTTCAGCAAAAACGGCGCAAACGCGGCGAGGGCTTTAACGTCATCTTTCAGAATGCTCCCTGCGAGTAGGGTACCGCCACCGCCCATCGAAAACCCGGCGATTCCACGAAGGTTGGTATCAATCAGACTCTTTACTGGGGAGCCTTCTTCTTTAGTGGTGGCTACCAGCGTTTTCTGACCTCTGAGGTGCGCATCGCGCCATTGCTCAACTTTTCCGTACTTATCTGTCGGGGTCATCGCCAGAACTACATACCCCGAATTGGCAATCGCCTCAGCCATCCATTGCAGTTTGTGATAGGTATTCGAATAACCACCCGTCAGCGTAATGGCAGGTAGAGGAGTGTCTGCATCACAGGGGTAAAAATACGCTGCTTCTGAATAATTTTCAGTCGACGGGACTTCAATCTGACAGACATCGGCTGCAGAAAAACCCGAAAAAAGCAGTGCAGATCCAAGGACGAAATAATTTTTTAAGCGCATATTTCTCTTATTCTGAAAGTGAAAACAGCCGCTGAGCATAGGCCCAGCCTGACCCGAAGTCAAAATGCAGAAAGTTCCTGAAACAATCCGTTGCGTTGTTTCAGTGAACGAATTTTCCTCCCAAGCCTCACACTTTCACATGTTTAACGACCTCGTTCATGAGGCAAGGAGTCAAATATGAAAAAGCTAACTATCCCAGCAACGACTGCACTTCTTACTGCTGCTATGTATGGCACACCAGCAATGGCAGAAGGCGAATATGATGCAGATGCATTCGTCGGTGGTTCAATCAGTTACAGCAAACTGGAAAACCTCTCTATCGGTGGTGAAGAAGTTGAAGAACTGGGTGATGCTGACGAATTTGACGACGACCGCACAAGCTGGAAAGGCTTTGCCGGTGTGTGGCTGAACGATTACGTGGGTATTGAGGGTCAGTACCTGAATCTGGGTGAGTATAAAGAAGGCAGCTTCCAGTTTGACCCAAGCGGTTTAACGGCGTCACTGATGCTGGGTCTTCCTGCTGGCGACCACACTCGTGTATTTGTTAAAGGTGGTCAGTTCTGGTGGGACGCTGATGTAAAAGGTCCACTGGGCTACAGCGATGAGCGTGAAGGCACCGCCATGTTCTACGGTGTGGGTACATCCATTGCGCTACTGGATAACCTGAACCTTCGCCTTGAATATGAGCGCGCTGACTTTGATGAAGATAACGTCGAAGCGGATGTTGATTTTGCTTCAGCAGGTCTTGCTTTCATGTTCTGAGTCGATTGACGACATAGAACGAGCAAACATAAAAACCCGGCAATTGCCGGGTTTTTATGTGTCAGCTCAAACGTCAGACCAGCTATTAGCTGCAATAATATCGCGCAATACCATCGGCAGAATGCCTTTATGACGAATCTGCTCAAGCTCAGACGAGGTATCCACACGAGATACCAGCGTGTGCTGTTCGGTTGAACCGTCTTTGCGCTTAATCGTCAGCGTTACAGATCCACGCGGCTGCAGGGCATCAATGCCCGCCAGGTCGAAGGTTTCAGAGCCATCCAGGTTCAGAGAACCCAGCGTCACGCTTTCTGGCAATTGCAGTGGCAGTACGCCCATGCCGACCAGGTTAGACTTGTGAATACGCTCAAAGCTCTCAGCGATAATGGCTTTCACACCCAGCAGAGCCGGGCCTTTGGCCGCCCAGTCACGTGATGAGCCAGTACCGTACAGCTTGCCGCCGAATACCACCGAGGGCGTGCCTTCCTGCTGGTAGCGCGAGGCCGCATCGTAGATCGACATCTTCTCAGCGTCGCCATTAGCGTTGTAGTAGTTAGTCACCGCACCTGTGGTGCCCGGCAGCATCAGGTTTCGGGCTTTAACGTTGCCGAAGATACTGCGTAGCATTACGTGGTGGTTACCACGACGCGCGCCCAGTGACGTCAGGTCGTTGGCATCCACACCGATCGACATCAGGTACTCGCCCGGAGGTGAGTCAGGGCGGATACGGCTCACAGGCGAGATATGGTCAGTAGTGGTGTTGTCATCACACATCACCAGCATGCGTGCGTCGCTGATATTGTTCAGTGAATCGGCTGGAGTTTCGAGTGCGAAGCCATCGAAGAATGAGATTTCCTGAATGTAGCTCGACTTCTCGTCCCACTGATACACAGGGCCAGTCGGTGACTCCAGCTTCTGCCAGGTTTCCGGGCCACCCATGGAGTTTTCATAGGTTTCGCGGAAGGCAGTCGGGTCCATGCACTCGTGCATGGTCTGCGTGATTTCCGCGTTGCTTGGCCAGATGTCTTTCAGGAACACATCATTACCCTGAGCGTCTTGGCCCAGCGGCTCTTTCGTCACGTCGATGTTCACATTGCCAGCAATCGCCATGGCAATCACCAGCGGTGGCGACATCAGGAAGTTAGTGTCGACATCCGGGTGCACGCGGCCTTCGAAGTTACGGTTACCCGACAACACAGAAGACACAATAATGTCGTGATCACGCAGCGCAGCTTCAATGCTTGGCGCCAGCGGGCCAGAGTTACCCACGCACGTAGTACAGCCGTAGCCTGCGGTGTTAAAGCCCAGCGCATCCAGATGCTCCTGCAGCCCGGCTTTGGTCAGGAAGTCGGTCGCAACCGGTGAGCCGGGAGCCATTGACGTCTTAACGCCGTCTGGCACTGTCAGGCCCAGCTGGTTCGCTTTCTTCGCCAGCAGGCCAGCGGCAATCAGCAGGCCCGGGTTAGAGGTATTGGTGCAGGCGGTAATCGCGGCAATTACGATATCGCCGTCTTTTAAGGTGCGCTCTGGCAGAGACTGGAAGATACCGTTCTCATCGGCCTTAACCGGCGTGACGGTCACTTCTTCAGGGGTACGATCGCCTGAGGTCGCAGTTTGCTGGAATACCTTACCGATATCACCCAGAGGCAGACGGTCTTGCGGGCGTTTTGGCCCAGCAACAGACGGCTCAACCGTAGACAGATCAAGATGCAGCAGGTCGGTGTAGCGCGGCAGTTTCTGGCCCGCTTTCCAAGCCATATTCTGCGCCTGGTAATACGCCAGCGGCAGATCGCCATCGCGGCCAGTAGCCTTCATATAATCAGCGGCGATTTCATCAAACGGGAAGAATCCCATAGTCGCGCCGTATTCAGGCGACATGTTAGCGATGGTCGCACGGTCTGGCAGAGACAGGTTCGCGCTGCCTTCACCCACGTATTCAACGAACTTGCCTACTACACCGCGTGGGTATTTGCGCAGCATTTCAGTGATGGTCAGTACCAGGTCGGTGGCGGTCACGCCTTCTTTCAGAGCGCCAGTCAGCTCAACGCCAATAACCTCAGGGGCAAGCATTTCCATCGGCTGGCCAAGCATAGACGCGCCAGCTTCAATACCACCGACACCCCAGCCAACAATACCCAACGCGTTGGCCATAGGCGTGTGGCTGTCCATACCGATCAGGGTATCCGGGATCATCAGTTCGTCTTGTTGCCCATTTCCCTGAACCAAGTAACCCTGAGCCAGATATTCCAGGTTTACCTGATGCACGATGCCCGTCTGAGGCGGAATAATACGAATCGTGTTAAACGCCTGCGCACCCCACTTAAGGAAGGCATAACGCTCAGTGTTACGGGCAGCTTCAAGCTCACTGTTAATACGCAGCGACGCCGGGCTACCGGTGTTATCCATGGTCACCGTGTGGTCGATCACCAGATCAGCACGCACCAGAGGCTCAATAATGGAAGGGTTCAGACCCATGCGCTCAACCGCAGAGCGCATCGCCGCGAAGTCGACGATGGCAGGCGTACCACTCAGATCGTGCATGATCACACGACCCGCAGTAAACGGAATTTCTACCGGCTCTGTACCCTGATGCGAAGGCCAGTTACCCAGCGCCTGCAGCTGCTCAACGGTGATACCGTTCTTGCCGACATTGCGAGCGATACCCTCAAGAATCGGGCGCAGAGAGAAGGGCAGTTCATCCAGATTGATACCTAAACGTGCGGCAGTGTCTGGCAGGCTGTGAAAACGATGAGACGTGCCTGGCAGCGTCTTGATTGAGCTGGATGGGTCAAATGAAGTCATGCTGGATACCTAACAGGATGAGCTGATGTTTGTAGATTGTCAGCAATTTTAACGGTAAAAGGGGCTAAATCAAGGTAAATAGCCGTTGTTTGGGTGGGATTGTATACAACCTTGCGAATTTCGAGCGTGTGCTCCTGCAGGCTGAGTGTCAGGTCGCGGGTGCCAGAGCAATAAAATATCGCAGCCCGCGGCCAGCTCCTTCTGACCGCACGCAGTTCTTGGCGAGTAAATCGCCCAGATCGCGGGTTGCGGTGGCCTTAGAACATTTGCCAAGAGCCGCGTACTTTTGCGCACGGATGCCATTCGGAAAGCCTTCCTTTCCGGCTTTGAATACCTTGTTTAACACCGTCTTCTGCCGCTCTGATAACTCAGTATTTTTATGTCGCTGCCAGAATGCGGTTTTCTCAAAGATGGTCGCTACCTTATCGGCGGCTTCTTGCTGTGCTGCGATCAGGGTTTCGATAAACCAGCTGAGCCACTCAGTGATATCAAGTACGGCAGGGTCTTCCAGTTCAGATACGTCGCAGCAACTGGCGGTATTCAGCTGGCGATAGTATTCCTTTTTGTTCTTTTCGATATGCGTCGACATACTGAGCACGACCGGCATGCCCAGATCCTGCGCCAGTGCGTATTCGATGATGGCGCGGCCGATACGGCCATTACCGTCATCAAATGGGTGAACAACCTCAAACCACAGGTGAGCGATACCAGCGCGGATAACGCCAGGTATCTGCCGGCTCTCCTGATGATTAAACCAGCTAAGAAACTCAGACATTAAGGCATCAACATCTTGAGCCGCCGGTGCCTCATAATGCACTCGCTCATAACCCACTGGTCCAGAGACGATCTGTATGGGTTCGGGGCTATCACGCCATTGGCCGACGGTGAGTTCGCTATGCAGGATATTGTCTTCAAAGCCAGCGAGCACCATACGGTGCCAGTTCAACAGCATCTCTTTGCTAAGCGGTTGATTGAAATGCTGTCGCACATCCACAAGCAACGCAGCCATACCCTCTGCCTTAACATCAGCGACATTGATCGGAGTGGGGGACAGATTCAGGTAGTTCTGCAATGACGAACGCACACTAGCCGGACTCAGGTTCTCACCCTCAATCAGGCTGGTGTTGATCGCTTCATCCACCATCAGGTCTAACTGAGCGGCAATGGAGTCACCGTCATCCGTCTGCGACAGGCGGCCAGACAGCTGGGAGGCTTGCTTGGCATACTGGTAAGCCAGAGCCGACAGCTTACTGCTGTCGTAGCTGAACTGGGGCCAGTGTTTGTGTTGCCAGATGTAGTTCATGTGCTGTCCGGGTGGCTGTGACACGTCTTATACAATGCTGTGAGCCGCAAATTTCAGATTTGCGGCTCATTATTGTTTGCTATATGAGCCGTAAAGGCAAGTTTTGCGGCTCAGGATGGCTTTGTGAATGAGCCGAAGGAGGGGCAAATCGCCATGAGGTTAACAACAGTCGAAGAACGTGCCGGTAGGGTGTCCTTGTAATGTCGATCAGAGTACCATCCATCATTAGATCAATGAGAATGGAATCGAAAATGCTAGCTACTCATAAGGAAGCAGAAGAACGCTATACGATATTACGTAAGGCGGTTCTGGATGAAATCAATAAAGAATTTAGCTTAACCAATCAGGCTGGTATGTCCGCCAGGCTGATTGATCAAATGGCGCTAAGTCAATCTAAATTATGGAGCCAGTCACCCAACAGACAGGTGGATTGGGATTGGCGCGAAGGCTATTCCGCTTTTAAGTTCAGATACCCAAAACGTTTTGAAATGGCCTTATGGCATGATGAAATGCTTGTAAGTCTTAGTCTTGGGCGGCCAACATACAATGGTTCAAGGCTACGTCTGGATTTTATAGAAGGAAACCCGGATAAACCAAAAGATATTAAAGTTTTCGAACCAACTGTTTTAGCGATGGTGGCGTATGCTCAGGTACTAGGAGCTACAGAGCTACGGGTTATGCATCCGATAAATCAGGATGTTAAAAAATACTATGAACGCTTTGGTTTTTCCTATGTATCCAAAGCAGATTATCTTTATATAACGTTGTGAGGCACAGACTATGAGCAATGATAAAGTCAAGAGTCTGGCGGAAAAGCGGAATGAGAAGCAAACTGAGACGATTCAGGACGCTATCAAGCGGGCAAAACAGCTTATCCGCAACAATGACGCAGAAAATCTTGAAGAGCCGGAAGGTCTTGCCTCTGGGGATATGAAAAAATTTCTGAATAACCCTGACGAATATGAAAAGGATGATAAAGATGAGTAATACAAAAGGTACAAGCCTTGTGTCAGAGCAGGATAAGCAGCTGAAGCCACTTGCTGGTGAAGTCGATCCTAAAGATGCAAAGACAAAAGTATTTTTGGCAATGCAAAAAGCGAAGAACAAAATTAAAAAAACAAACAGTTTTTGATGTGATATATGGATAGTATTCTCTACGGTCCATGTTCTCTTTTGCTCACGAAGTGATATAAAAAATCATCAAGTTCTAGGGCGGCCAACGAGAACGAACGCGAACAGCAGGCATCGCGGCCTGCAAACTGCGCCTTTCTTAAGACTCCTACCCACCGAAACCTTCCATCAGAGCAATCTGAGATTCTGGCTCGTCTGAAATGTGGCTTTTTCGCCTCAAAAGCAGCGAATTCAAGGCATTGAGAGGCCAGCCAAACCAACTAGAACGACCGGCGTAATCTTGAAGCAGAAACCAAGGCTTTTTCTCCTACTATGACCGTCCATGTAAGTCCGTGTTCTGGTTGAATACCCCGGACACCTCAAGAAGAGATAAACTCTTCACCAACA